>JAODGH010000056.1 GCA_025464325.1 Methanosarcinales archaeon
AGAATGGCAAGATATTCAATGCCGGGCATGTCACGGAGGTACTTACACCCGAGAATATAAAGCGTGTGTACGATGTCTATGCGGAGGTCTTTTATATCCATATCGTGCCCGTTATCGTACCGATAGGAGATATAAAGAGGAGATAAGAAATGAAAGGAGGAGAAGAAGAGCAAACTGGAGTGTTTAGAAAAGAGATAGCCGAGTTAATAAGCAAAGGGGACATGAGAAGATTGCTTGAAAAGAGTGCGGAGTTACATGGACACATATGTCCATATTCAGCGTACGGTGTCAAAGCAGGCTATATCGCAATGCGTGAACTGGGTATAGAGAATACGGGTATGGAGGAAGTGGTAGCAATTGTAGAGACAAATAACTGTTTCAGTGATGGTATTCAACTCGTGACCGGCTGCACATTTGGAAACAACGGACTGATTTTCAGAGATTACGGTAAAACCGCTGTTACTGTCGCAAGAAGAGATGGGACCGCAATAAGAATCGCACTAAAACCGGGATTTGATGAGTCCATAATGGAGAAATACCCGGAAGCAAGTGCATTGTTCGAGAAGATCGTTGCAAGGAGAGAAGAAGCAACCGAAGAGGAACACATGAGAATGCGGCAGTTGTACACCGAGATGGGATTCGAGCTATTAGAGGTGCCAGAGGATGAAATGTTCATAATAGAGCGCAAGAAAATAAAAGTGCCGGACTATGCGCCTATATTCACATCGGAGAGATGTTCATTCTGCGGTGAAAAAGTCATGGCAAGCCGAATAAAAGAGAGGGATGGTAAACCCGCGTGCATACCATGTGCAAATGCTGATTATTACGAGATGAATGGCGCGGGCATCAAGGAGGTTGGAGGTGAGAACGGGTAATAATTGCAATACTGAACGGGTTTCTGGTTATGCTAACAAGGTCTGACTTTTATTCTCGGGATTCACGTAAACTGAGCAGTATTATACTGATTATTATGCAGATTGCAAGTGCAGATATGGTCATGTTGAGATCCGGTATCCTGCCTTCCATTGTGAGAATCAAACCACCGATAATGGCAAGCAGGCAGAAAGTAGAGCAGATAGCAAGGAACAGACCACGGAGTAGTGATACCGGCACCTCACCCGATCTTGACCGATAGAATACGGTGCAGATAACAAACGATATCGCAAAGATCAGTAATGTCAGAGGTGTGGGTACGGGATTACCGCGGTTCGTGAAATATATCAGCCCGAAAGCTACGTAAAGCACCAAAAATGCGAGCGCTACGGATATCGCCAGTGTATTCATGTATCGCCTGTAATCTATCTTCATGCTCAAATAGGTAATGCTTGTTGTGTATATATCTAATTATAGCCTTTATGCCTCTCTGATGTAATTCACCGGGTGATGATGATAACATACCAGCTTCTCAATTTTGGAAGTAACAAAAAAATCAAAAGATTTATATGTGTGGTAGACCACTAAAGGTGGAATAATATCTGCAAGTAAAAATAAATAGAAAGGAGGGAATAAAAGAGGAAAATGGAACTGGAGTTAGTAACAACCACCAGTGGTGAGCAAATTTGTATGAGGAGGGAAGGACAGAGATGATGCGGAAGATCGCTATCATTGCGGTATGCATGGTATTGCTCGGCTGTGTAATGGCGGGCTGCATAGAAAAAGAGCCGCAACAGGCAGCCAGTACAGAGCAGGGTGCCGTAAAACAATCGCTCAAAGTAGGAGAGATGTGGAGTATCCGTTCAGTGGATCCTGCGAAGAGTGGCTCCCTGATGAAAGAGAAGGCGATGATCGTTGAGACACTGGTCGGAGCCAACCCGGATTTTACACTCAAGCCATGCCTTGCTGTGTCATGGGAACGGATAAATGACACACAGTGGAGGTTTCATCTGAGGAAGGGTGTGAAATTCCACGATGGAACGGATGTTACAGCAGAGGCGGTAAAATGGTCAATTGAACGGGTTTTAAATATGAATCCGGCGGTGAAAGCGTTAACACTGATAAAATCCATTGATGTTGTCGATGACAGTACACTGATATTCACAACGGAAGAGCCATACGCCGCTTTTCCCGCGTCACTGGAATATTCAAACCTTGGGATAGTAAGCTCTACTTCTGAGATGGATGACAAGGGCGTTATAGTAAAGCCCATTGGGACAGGACCCTTCAAATTTGATCGATTCGATGTGGCAACCGGTACGTTATACCTGTTGAGGAACGACAATTACTGGGGAACAAAACCAAAACTCGAGAGTGTGATCATCCAGGGTATTCCAGATCCGGCATCTCGTGCAATGAGTGTGGAGAAGGGGGAGGTAGACTTCACCTGCGATGTACCCTACGGTGACATTGAACGGCTGAGGGCAACTCCGGGATTGCATGTAGAGGTACACCCAACAGCCCGGGTGTATCAGTTGACATTCGGTAATCTCACAGGAACGCCGTACAGTGATTTGCGTGTGAGGAAAGCGATAAGCTATGCGATCGATCGCACGGTGATAAGCAATAATACGCTGCATGGCTGTGCGGCACCAGCCATAGGTCCCGTGATGCCTTCCATGGCATGGTTCAACCGTGATACAAAAGGCTATCCTTACGATCCGGCGAAGGCGAAAGAACTGCTTGCCGAGGCAGGATGGGTAGATACTGATGGAGATGGCATAGTGGAGAAAGACGGCGAAGAATTTAGTGTGACTTTGTATACGTACCCGCAGAGACCCGGACTCCAGCCAATGGCTGAAGCGATTCAGGCTATGCTGAGCGACGTGGGCATCAAGGTCGATATCAGGGTGATGGAGTTCAGTGCCATAGCAGAGCACATGACCGACCGCGACATGAAACTTTCAGCATATGCGCTGGCGATGGTACCAGATCCTGACTACTATCTCAGGAGGATATACCATTCTAAAGGCGCATACAATGCATGGGGATACAGCGATCCAGAAATGGACTCACTGCTTGAGGAAGGACTGAGAACTTTTGACCCGGATAAGCGACGGGAGATATATAACAGGGTGCAGGAGAAAGCTCTTGATGAGGTGCCTCTGATTCACGTGGCGTACTACAAAGTTGCGGTCGTTATGCGTGATAACGTCAAAGGTTTTGTCTTCAACCCGATCGCGCATGACTACATGCTGAATCCCGAGATGTATATAGAGGATTAGGAGATGCGGATGGCTGCTGAGGGGGGCAGATGCTTGGGTACATTGCAAAACGAACAGTAATAGCAGTGTTCGTGGTATTTGCCACATCCGCACTCACTTTTTTTCTACTCTCTCTTATTCCTGGTGAGACAGCCGTAACGATTATACAGCGAGTATTTGTCGGAGATGTTACTTATAATCCGTCACAGGCGGAGATTGAAGCGACAGAACGGATGTTTCAGCTCGGTAATCCCCTGTGGATACAATACCTGCAATGGCTGGACAATGCAGTACACGGTAATTTTGGAACTTCTTACATCTCGGGGAGACCCGTGTTAGAAGAGATATTGGTCAGATTACCGGCAACGGTCGAGCTGGCAATTGCCGCGATGGTGGTATCGCTTCTCATAGCCATACCCCTCGGTGTAATCTCCGCGGCAAAACAAAACTCGAAGACAGACTATTTTAGCATGGCTATCGCGACATTCTTCATAGCCATGCCGAATTTCTGGCTGGGGCTCATCCTTATCCTGATATTTTCACTGCACCTCGATTTATTGCCAGTGGCGGGATATGGGGGTCTTGACCATCTGATACTCCCGGCTATCACGCTGGGTGCAGGTATGATGGCAGTAACGGTGCGCTTAACGAGGTCAAGTGTGCTGGAAATACTGCGATTGGACTTCATAACAACAGCAAGAGCAAAGGGTGTGGACGAAAAACGGATCCTGTACAGGCATGTACTTAAAAATGCAATGATACCCGTAGTAACCATAGCAGGTCTGCAACTCGGCTACTTACTGGGAGGAACAGTCATCGTTGAGACGATTTTTGCATGGCCGGGCATCGGGAAACTACTGGTTGATTCGATAGAGGCTAAGGATATACCAATAATTCAGGGTTGTGTGGTTTTCATAGCGATAATATTCTCTCTGGTGAACCTGCTCGTGGATATCTCCTACTATTTCCTTGATCCAAGAATAAAATATGAGAGGGTGTGAATGACAGCTTACGGCATCAAACGAACGAGTATTTTTGCTGATAATCGGTATCTACGCATCTTGAAGCAGAAATCGGTGGTGACAGGCTCGATGTTAATTCTTGGATTGATGTTTCTCGCGATTTTTGCTCCACATCTGACTATTTATGACCCTATTAAAGTGGATCTGCACAATAACATCCTGCCACCATCGTGGGAACACCCGTTTGGAACAGACAATCTGGGGAGAGATGTGTTTACCCGGGTTGTTTACGCAACAAGGATAGACCTCTTAGCGAGTCTCTTCATCGTGGCATTATCCGTGATCATCGGGCTATTAACGGGAATATTCGCGGGTTACTATGGCGGAATTATAGACAAGATGCTCATTGGTATGATGGATACTTTCCTCGCGCTACCCGAGATAATTCTGGCGCTGGTACTCGTCGGCGCTCTTGGACCCAGTATATTTAATGCAGCGTTAGCCCTGGCTCTATTTGGATGGGTGAGATACGCAAGGGTTTCGAGGGGTTTGACACTCTCGATAAAGGAGAAGGAGTTTATAGAAGCAGCAAAAGCAGTGGGAGTTGGAGACTTTTATCTCATTGCCCGTCATATTATACCAAACGCCATTGCTCCTATATCGACCCTCGCAGCACTACATCTCGGACACGCGATCTTATCACTTGCAGCACTGGGCTTTTTGGGTATGGGTGCTCAACCTCCGATGCCTGAATGGGGCGCTATGCTAAACGAAGGCAGGGTGTTCTTGAGGGTGGGATGGTGGCTGTCAGTATTTCCGGGATTGATGATCATGATCACGGTTTTGGGCTTTAATCTGCTCGGCGATGGTTTGCGGGACGCATTGGATCCAAGATTGAGACAGCTAATGTCGATGAAATGATGTAGTACCCTTCTCAATTTTGGAAGTATTAAAAAAATAGAAAAACTTATATGTTCCATCAGCAATAAGCGCCTAATATGTCACTTTTTGCAAATAAAAATGCGATAAATACAGGAGGTATATGACAGAATAAAACTATTTAGCCCGAATTTGCAGAAAGTGATGAGAAGGAGGTATAAAAAAATGGCATCGAAGATATGGAAAATATGTATGGCTGTCGCTCTGGCATTTGCAGTGCTGGTCATACCGACTTCTGCATCGGTAATCAGTGCAACGCAGCAGAAGCTAAGTTATGGGCAGAGCTTCATCGTCAATTACAACAATATCTCCATCAAGCTGGATGGCATAGATGCAAACGTGATACTCGGTCAGGATATCCAGTTCTATGATGAAAACGGCAGAAAAGTTGCCGGCAGGGTGATACTGGAGAGACAGAGTGATGAGAACAAAGGCGAAACTGTATCGTCGGATTCTAATGGATGGTTTGACACAAGACTATTGAACAATACGGGGAATTACACTGCTACATGTCCGGATTGCCAGTCCGTACAGCCCACTACAATACATGTAGGCACAACGAAGATAATTTTAGAGTTGAAGAAGGGCACTTCCACGATCTCAAGTGTGTCGCAGGGCTCTCACTTCACGATAAAGCTCACGACCTCGTTAGATGCAAACGATGGTGTGAGTCTGAAGGTGAAGAACCCGGATGGAGACACAGTAAAGAAAAATCCTGCAGATGGAACGGTGTTTGATGGTGTTAACGTGAGTTATCTCCAGAATCTTGATATAAATACCACCGGGTGGGAGATCGGAACGTATACGTTCCGGGTTTCTACGAGCGAGACCAAAGCACGGGGCTTAGTGCTGAAGAGCGAAGAAAAGACGCTGGAGATTGTGAAGCCTTCTATAGAGATAAAAGCGGAAGAAACAACTGTGGGTGTGGGTGAACCAGTAAAACTGACCGTGACGGGTGTGCCGGGTCATAATATAACGGTTACCGGTGGGCAGTACGCATTATTCCCCGGTGGTGTGAACAACAACCCTTCAAATGATACTATTGACACATTCACCCACAGCATAGGCAGCGGCGGTAAAAGGACCTATACTGTTATTTTCAACAAAACCGGGTCACACAAGGTCAAAGTGACAGATACTGACAGCGGTAAAGAGGACACGGTGGATATATCCGTAGTGAAGCGGAAAGTAACATTTTACATGCCCGATACCTGTGTGATCGGCGATGACCTCGTGATCAATGGTACTGCAACGGCGGGAGATACGGTAGATATCGCGATTGATGACGTGATCGTGATGACCGATATTGTGATCGATGACAATGGTAACTTTAAAGAGGATTTACCAACGCCAGATACACGGGGGACGGGGGTAGAAGGAGACATCGAGATAGAAGCGTTTATAGACAAGAATTTTGTGGTGGGGCAGCATGTTGGTGATTTCAGTGACGATGGTTTTATTATCGTATCGATGGTAAAAGGCGGTTTAACCGCGGAGTTATCTTCCGGGTTTGCTGCACTCGGTGATAGTTTCATAGTCAATGGTACTGCACCGGGTTCTGATGCGGTAGATATAATCACCATTGCTCCGCGCGGTGGTGGAGGAAAGGGTATAGACCCTTCCAATTCAGCACTAAATGGACTACCCTCCGGGATTACTATCGAGACAGTATCCACCTCTGGCGATGATTTCTCATTCTCAGCCGAGATCGATATTCAAAAGAACGCGGATAGCGGCATTTATCTCGTGTTTGTGCTAACTCCGGGCAAGGATGGCGAGTACGGTATGCTCGGTACCGACAATTTGTTCGAAGGTATAAAAAGAGAGTATGCCGGCGGCGACCTGAAAAATCTTGCTGCGAAGACGCAGGAGCAAATACGAGACATAATAGCGGATGCAACCATAGGAGCTGCGGGCAGCGATGACTTTGTGCGAATGTTAGAGCTGAAGATAGGAGAGAGGATGGTACGGCTTGATCCCGTTGCAGATGTGGTAGCTGGCAGTGATCTCATCATTACGGGCATATCGAACCGGGAGGGACGATCAATAAAGGTGAGTGTGAGAGGTCCATCAGATCTCGGAACAAAGACCGTGGTGGTTACAAAAGGCGTATTTAGTGCGAAGTTCAATACTACGGGTGCATTACCGGGCAAATATACTGTGGTGGTGGATGACCGGGACGATCATACAGACACTGCGAGTGTAAATATAACAGCAGGTGAGAGTAGCACTGCAAAAACACCAGTTCCTACAGCAACGGTGGAAGCAACACCAACACCTACACCAGCACCTGCGCAGACAACCACTCCAGTACCAACACAGACACCTGCACAGACTTCAAATATGCCGGGCTTTGAGACGGTGTTTGCCATTATGGGTATGATGATAGCAATTGCTTTTGCGGTTTTTGTTGCGAAAAAGAGAGGTGGTGAGAGATAATGGTAAGAAGGAAAACGGCTATGCTGGGATTGATGGCGCGGGGGCATGAAATATGGCTTGAGAAAAGAGAGATAGCGGACGGTAATGTGGAGCTGGCGTTACTATACGGGCACAACATGCGCGCAGACGGACTCGTGGACCAGGAGCGAGTGACTCCCATCGTTTACTCACCGGATGGTAAGAGGCTCAATCCCCAGCTGACAGCCAGAGAGGACCATTATATACTGACGTTTCAGGCTGAAAAGGGTGGATATTACACTGTAATCGCAGATCTCTCTTCCGTTGTGCTGTCGCAGACCGAAGAAGGCTATCAGGTCGGTCCGAAGTTCAAGTTCAAGGATGTGATTTATGCGGGTGCTTACCATCAGATGGCAAAGAGGATAGTTAAAATCGGTGATGCTGGCTCGTATCATGGTGAACTCGTGCACGGGATACTCGAGATTGTACCAGAGAAGATAGAATGTGAGGTGGGTAGTGAGGTTGAACTGACGGTATACTATGAGGGTGAGAGACTATCGTCAGTGGAGGTGAAAGTGGTACCGAAGAAGCGAGGTGAAGCGCTGGATATGGTTACGACCGATGGAAACGGGATTGCTAAGATTCCCATCACGGAGGTGGGTGAATGGATGTTTCTGGTACGACATAGAGACCCCACGAAGAGGGTCAGTGAAGAATATGACGAGTCGGTATTCGTGAGCACACTGGTCCTGGAAGCGACTGAGCGGAGGGCTGAATGAAGAAGATAATTGTTACGGGTAAGGGCGGAGTGGGAAAGACAACAGTGATAGCAACGCTCGCACGACTACTGGCGAGGGAGGATAATAAGGTTCTGGTGGTGGATTGTGACCCGAGCATGAATCTTGCGATGACGCTCGGTGTCCCACTTTCCGCCGTCATGCCGATCGCGGAAGAGAGGGCGAACATCCATGAGGAGCTGGAGACGAGTATGGATGATGGGCATGAGGAGATTGAGGGTCTGATAGACGAAATTATCGATGATTACATAATTGAAACGGATGACGGAGTGAAGCTGATCGTGATGGGAACGATCCCATATGGCGGATCCGGCTGTTTGTGTTCATCCATTGCATTGCTGAAGCTTTTGATCGGGTATATCCGATCAGAGGAGCACGATTTCGTGATGATTGATTCTCAGGCAGGGGTTGAGATCTTTGGCAGGGGTCTGGCATCAGAGTTCGACTTCTCACTCGTCGTTACAGAACCGATGCCCAAAGCGATAGAAGTGGCAAGGCATATTCTGAAACTGTCGAAGGACCTGGGTGTTAAGAGACAGATTGTGATCGTGAATAAGGTAGAAGATGATACAGATTATGCCGGAATTTCACGACAGCTGGGGTGCAGTGAGGTGTATCCTGTACGATACGATCATAGAGTCATAGAAGCGGATAAAAAAGGGGTCTTAATACTCGATTATGTGCCACAGGCACCGGTTGTCGATGATGTGAAGAGGATAAAAGAAGAGATAACAGGGGTTTGAACATAAAATGTGCGAATTTGTGGTGTATTTAGAGGAGGACAGCAGTAAAGAGAGAGAAGTTGTGGCGAGGAAGATAATAAAGGCGAAGAGGAAGGATGGTAAGACCGTTCTGATTGATGCAGCCGGTAATGTCACAAGAATTGAGCACGTGAGTATTGAGGTGGTGGATACGCTCATGCAGGAGCTGGTCTTGAGAAAAGTGAGTTGAATGGATGCCCGATGCGAAACATAAAATAAGGAACTACTGGAATAGGAGGTCATCAACATTTGACCGTTCCCCGGGCCATATCATAGGCAGTATCGATGAGAAAGAAGCATGGATATCACTTTTTCGTGAGAAGTTCGGCAGCAGGGTGCGAAAAGTACTCGATGTGGGCGCGGGAACCGGCTTTCTTTCGCTTATACTGGCTGAGATGGGCTATGATGTGGTTGGCATAGACATCTCAGAAGAGATGTTAGAGCATGCGAGGAATAAAGCGGCAGATCGAGGAGTAAAGGTGGAGTTCAAATTGGGTGATGCAGAAGATTTGCCATTTAAAAATGATTCTTTCGACGCCATCGTGAATAGAGCAGTTCTGTGGACTTTACCGGATCCTGAGAAGGCTGTAAGGGAATGGAAACGCGTGTTAAGACCCGGGGGGATACTGTGTTTCTTCCTCCATGAGCCACATCAGGGTGGTCTAACACAACGTTTACGGCGACAACTCGGTAATATTCTGATCCTCTTTTTAGAGAGGCGGAATCCATGGCATTCTCTCTATGATGGTAAGTTGGGTGTGGATCTTCCTTTTAGAGGCGGTGTAGAACCTTCAGTAATAACGAAACTTTTAGAGGATGCTGGTTTTGAACATGTCTCTGCCGAGTCAATGCACGAAATAAACAGGTTAAAAGTCACAAATATGCCCTTATGCTACAGGATAGCTCACGGTAACCATACTCAATACTGTTATACTGCCGTGAAACCGGAATCAGGAGGTGTAAGCGATTACAGGTATTCCATAATGAACGGAACCCGGGTTGATTATAGGGAGGGATAAAATGAGATGCTAACAAAAGGGAAGAAAATTGGTATTATGCTGGTATGCGTGATATTTTTGTGCAGCATAATGGTGGGTTGCATAGAACGGAAAGAGCAGGAGGGGGTTACTTCCGCTTCGAGCCAGATATTGACGATTGGATATGGAAGAGATACAAATGTGGAATCACCGAAAATGATGGGCTTTATGCCGGAGATGATGGTTCTGGAGAGGCTAATAGAATACAGAGATGGTAAGATACTGCCAGAATTAGCAAGTTCCTGGGACATCAAAGATAACGGCAGGACGATAATCTTCCATTTAAGGAGTGGCATTAAATTCTCGGATGGACAACCGTTCACCGCTGACGATGTAAAATTCACTTTTGAGCGTTTAAAAGCATTGAAATATTATCACTGGACTGAAGCTGATCGGATAGATAGCATAGAGGTGATAGATCCGCACACGATAGCGTTTCATTACAAGGAGGGTAAAGAAGGATACATCGCATTGACTGCTTTTGGCGAGTACCATTGTAGCATTATGAGTCCCGCATCGGTTGAACCAAAAGGAGATGTCAAAGGAAAGATCGTGAATCCCATAGGAACAGGTCCATGGAAGGTGGCGGAATATGTAAAAGATCAGTATACGATATTCGTACCAAATGAGCTATATCGTGGCGAGAAACCGAAACTGGACAAGATTATAGTCAAGGATATACCAGATGCCGAAACAAGGGTTCTGGCTCTCAGATCCGGTGATGTGGATATGATAGTTGATTATTATCATGGTGGTTCCAGATATACACCCAGAAATTCGTTAGAACCTTTGAAGAGCGCGGGTTTCAATGTATTCAAATGCGAGATGCCGATGACCACCGTGATCGTGTTCAATTACCATAAAAAGCCGTGGGACGACGTGAGGGTCAGGAAAGCAGTAAATTATGCGATCGATAAAGAAGGAGTCTCAGCACTATTCGATAACTGGGTGGCACCAGCAAAACACGGATTGTATGGGGTAAAAGGACCATACATTAAAGAGTCTAATGTGGAGGAGTATCCTTACGATGTAAATATAGCAAGAAACTTACTTGAGGAAGCGGGGTATAAAGAGCTGGAAGCCGACCTTATACTGAAAGGGGAGAATCCCGATGAGGTCAAGCTTGGCGAATTTATACAGGCGCAGTTGAAGAAAGCAGGGATCAATGTGAAGCTGGACGTACTGGAGGGTGGCGCATATAACGAGCGGAGGAATAAAGGAGATTATGATCTCAGGATATACTACATAGGCGGTCCTGAGAGGAGAAGTTACACGAGGACGGATGGTAGATTTAATCCCGACGCCCCGGAATTCAAATACGGTGCATATGATGACCCTGAGCTAACAAGAGTTCTTAAGATAGCTGTATCATCATTCAACGATAGTGAGCGTCGCAAAGCTTTCAAAGAGTTTTATCAACTGCTACATGATAAGGCGGGTGTTGTACCACTATACTACGATGCGGTGTTTATTGTGGCGAATAAGAAAGTGAGGGGCGTCAAGTATGTGAGTTCCGAACCACGTTTTACCGGTGTCTGGATAGAATAGAATGAATGCGAAGGAGATCATAAAGGACGAGTGGAACCGGTTAGCCCGGGACTTTGATGATAAGGCGGGTCATGGAATCCGCACAAAGGAAGAGGAAGAGGAGTGGATAAAGCTGTTGACTGCTGCAATTGGTAAGAATCGGCTGAAAATACTGGATGTGGGGTGCGGTACCGGTGTGATCACACTGCTTCTTGCGAAGATGGGGCATTATGTGACAGGAGTCGATATATCCGAGCGAATGTTGGAAAGAGCACGGGATAAAGCAAAGAGCATAGCGGTTACGGTGAAGTTCGAGTTGGGAGATGCAGAAGACCTGCCATTCAAAGACGAAGTTTTTGACGTTGTGATTAATAGACACCTCCTATGGACAATGCTAAACCCCGAGAAAGCTGTAATCGAGTGGAGAAGGGTTTTAAAGCCCGGAGGTAAGGTTATAATAATCGATGGTATGTGGAATACATGGACACTGCCCAGACGAATCTGGCGTCTCCTTGCTGCACCCCTGATATTGATCACAGAGCATCGGATCCCCTGCCACGGTCATTACGATAGAGATATGGAGAAGAAGTTACCGATGAAGCAGAGTAAACGCCCTCAGGCGGATATCGAGCTCCTTGAGCGATGCGGTTTTGTGGACATTAACGTGACCAGGGTAGAAATTCCGATAAGCAGAACGTTCATCGAACGGCTGAAGTATGGTTACTGGAATAATGACAGGTTCTTGTTAAGTGCGACCAGGTCGGAATAAAAGATGAAGAGGTACATCGCAAAAAGGCTGCTCTTGCTAATACCGATCATGCTTGGGGCATCCATGCTCTCTTACTCTATCCTTTATCTTGCACCTGGAGACCCCGCTGAGTTGATGCTCGAGAGACAGCTGCAGGGTGTCCCCACTCAGGAACAGATAGAGGCATTCAAAGAGGAGCATGGACTAAACGCGCCCATTCCAATACAGTTTGCAAACTGGCTTTACAGGATACTACATGGCGATTTTGGTATATCACTTAGAACCGAAAAGCCAGTACTGACAGAGTATTTGAATAGATTCCCCGCCTCTCTTGTTCTATTTCTTATGTCACAGACCCTCTCTATCGCTATCGCGATTCCTCTTGGCATCATATCTGCGGTAAAACACAATTCGGAGATAGATCATCTCTCACGATTCGTGGCGATGATTGGCGTTTCTGTACCGAACTTCTGGCTGGGGTTGCTCTTAATTCTCTTCTTTGCCGTTTATTTGGGCTGGCTTCCTGCCTTTGGCTATGGTGGTTTTGCACACCTGATCCTGCCGGCGTTGGCTCTGGGTGTATCAGGCTGTGCATCTATCATGCGACTGATGAGAGCAAGTCTGCTTGATGTTTTAAATCAGGATTATATCAGAACAGCGAGAGCTAAGGGTCTGTGTGAAAGGGCTATTATAGTGAAGCATGCTTTAAAAAATGCCCTTATACCCGTCGTAACTGTTATTGGATTACATATCGGGCATCTTATTTCGGGTATGGTAATCATCGAGACCATATTTGCCTGGCCCGGAGTCGGGAGATTTCTGGTTGAATCGATACATGCAAGGGATTTTCCGGTAATTCAGGGTTTTGTATTGCTCATTGCGATGATATTTGTCTTTTCCAACCTGATCGTGGATATTTCATATACATACCTGGATCCCAGGATAAGGTATGAGTAGGATAACATGAGGTAGCATTAACAGAGAGATGAACGATAGCATTCATCAGCTTAAAAGGGATAAAATGGCAATGATCGGAATGATGATAATAGCTATTCTTACCTTTATTGCGATATTCGCGCCATATCTGGCACTGTATGATCCGCTGGAAGTAAATATGGCGGATCGCTTACAGATGCCAAATGAAAAGCACCCGCTGGGAACTGACCAGCTGGGCAGGGATCTCTTAAGCAGGCTCGTCTATGCGACACATGTTTCAATAACGGCAGCTGCACTGGCTACATTTATGATTATGACCCTTGGCGTGACGATAGGGGCAATTGCAGGGTATTTCGGGGGTATCGTCGATCAAGCAATAATGCGTATAGTGGATGTGCTATTATCCTTCCCCAGCTTGATTCTGACAATAGCGATTGCAGGCATTTTGGGTCCCTCACTCATACACCTTGTAATTGCAATGACCGCCACAGGCTGGGTAGGTTATTCGAGAATAATTCGTGGTTCTGTTCTGTCTATAAAAGAAAAAGAATTCATAGAGGGTGCGAGAGCGCTGGGATTTGGCAATTTGTATATCATCACCCGCCATATTATACCAAACGTCATCTCGCCCGTGATTGTAATTGCAACTATAGATATGGGACACATAATACTATCTATTACCGGATTGAGTTTTCTGGGTCTGGGTGCGCAACCTCCCACTCCAGAATGGGGTACGATGCTCAATGAAGGAAGACCCTTTATGGAGACGGCACCACATTTGATGATATTCCCGGGATTAATGATCATGATCACGGTATTAGCCTTCAACTTCCTGGGTGACGGTTTAAGGGATGCACTGGATCCGAGGATGCGAGAGGTGATGATGAAATGACGGTGTTGAGCATACGAGGTTTAAAGGTGTATTTCTCTACGGAAGATGGTATTGTGAAAGCAGTGAACGGTGTTGATCTGGACATAGGAGAGAACGAGACGCTTGGATTGATCGGTGAGACGGGATGCGGTAAAACGGTATTGGGGCTATCGATACTGCGATTACTCTCCGAGAACACGGTAGTGGAGGGTGAGATCCTGTACAGGGGCATGGATCTGCTCAAACTCAGTGAGGAGGAGATGAGGAAGATAAGGGGAAAAGAAATAGCAATGATCTTTCAAAATGCATTGACCTCGATGAATCCGGTCCTCACGGTAGGAACACAGGTTTCCGAGCCTTTTGAACTGCATCATGGCTTAAGAAGGAGGGACGCGTT
Organism: Methanosarcinales archaeon; assembly: GCA_025464325.1. Classification (GTDB taxonomy): domain Archaea; phylum Halobacteriota; class Syntropharchaeia; order Alkanophagales; family Methanospirareceae; genus G60ANME1. The sequence goes on from JAODGH010000056.1 coordinate 14,510, forward strand.
AATGAAAGCGATAGAGATGTTGAAGTTAGTGCGAATATCGTCACCATCGGAGAGAGTGAAAGAATATCCTCACGAATTCAGCGGTGGAATGAGGCAGAGAGCGATGATTGCTATGGGACTCGCCTGTGAACCCTCATTGATAATTGCAGATGAGCCGACCACGGGTCTGGATGTAACGATACAGGCGCAGGTGGTAGAACTGATGAAAGAACTAACGATGAGATCCCGAACCTCCATGTTGCTGATAACCCATGACCTCGGAGTAGCCGCAGAGTTGTGCGATAATATTGCAGTAATGTATCCCGGCGAAATCGTTGAATATGCGAATACAGTGGAGATATTCAAAAACCCCAAACATCCGTACACACAGGGTTTCCTTGATTCTCTTCCGGGCAGGGGCTTAAAGCCGATGGAGGGCATGAGTCCGTCCCTGATTAATCTCCCGGAAGGCTGTAAATTCCACCCAAGATGCCCTTTCGCGTTAGAACGGTGTAAGCGAGAGCACCCGAGGATGGTGGAGATAGGTAATAACCATCAGGTGAGGTGTTTCCTCTATGATTAAAGTGGAGAATCTGAAGAAATATTTCTCGACCGGTATATTCGGAAAAAAATACGTCAGAGCAGTAGATGGTGTCAATTTTGAGATTAAGTACGGAGAAACGCTTGGTCTGGTAGGTGAAAGCGGTTGTGGCAAGACCACGGTTGGTAGATTACTTCTACGGCTGATCGAGCCCACGGAAGGTAAAATATATTTCAAAAACACGAACATTATTGAACTGAGTAAGAAGGAGTTGAGACGGTTGAGACCAAAGATGCAGATAATATTTCAGAATCCTGACACATCGCTTGATCCGAGGATGAAGATAGGGGAAAGCATTGCAGAGCCAATTAAACTTTACAAAATCGTTAGTAAAGATAAGATAAATGAAAAAGTGATGGAACTCATTGATACGGTTGGACTGAACCCGGAACACGTAAACAGGTACCCGCATGAGTTGAGTGGCGGTCAGAACCAGAGGGCGGTAATAGCACGCATTCTTGCAATAAATCCGGAGTTCATAGTTGCCGATGAACCCACTTCGTCACTCGATGTGAACGTACAGGCTCAGATCCTATCATTGCTAAAGAACTTAAAGGATAAGTTCGGACTTACATGTCTATTCATCTCACATGACCTGGAAGTAATAAAGGTGATGACCGATGAGATAGCGGTGATGTATCTGGGTAAACTGGTGGAGATGGGTAAGACGGTGGACATATTTAACGGTGCGAGACATCCGTACACGCAGGCGTTACTATCGGCAATTCCTGTGCCTGACCCCGATGCGAAACGTAAAAGAATCCTTCTGCCTGGTGAAATCCCGAATCCAATCAATCCACCAGCCGGTTGCAGATTCCATACCCGGTGTCCGTACCGCGAGAGGATATGCGAGATGGTTGAGCCAGAGATGATCGATATTGGGGGAGGACATAAAGTAGCCTGTCATTTAAATCATTAAAAAATTATGATCGAAGTGGAGAACCTGGTAAAAACTTTTGGCGACGTTACTGCGGTAGATGGTATAAGTTTCAGGGTACGAAAGGGCGAGATATTTGGCTTCCTGGGTCCCAACGGCGCGGGTAAGACCACAACAATTAATATACTTGTGGGACTATCGCTTCCCACTTCCGGAACCGTAAGAATAGCAGGGCTCGATGTGACAAAACACCCGATAGAGATAAGGAAGAGAATAGGCATAGCAGCTCAGGATGCATACTTCGACCACCATCTGAACATCGAGGACAATCTTTTCTATCACGGGTTGTTGTACGGACTACCAAGGAGAGAGCTCAAGAGGCGGGTGGATACCGCTTTACGATGGAGCAACCTTGAGAGATACCGTAATAAGAAGTTCCATCAGTTATCGGGTGGTATGCAAAGGCGGCTTATCGTTGCACGAGCAATGTTATCAGACCCTGAGATACTGCTACTGGATGAACCCACGACCGGTCTTGACCCGCAGACAAGAAGACAGGTCTGGAAGTTCATAAAGGACCTGAAAGTAGCGGGAAAAACTGTTCTTCTGACGACCCACTATATGGAAGAGGCGGATCTTCTTTGCGACAGGATCGCTATTATAGACCATGGCAGGATCATCGCCTGTGGCACACCAGACGAACTGAAGAAGATGCAGGCAAAGAATATTGTGGTTGATATAAAGTTGAGGAGGGAAATCGCGGGCAATCAGATCGAGAGAGAATTGAATGGTATCCCTGGTGTCAGTTATGTAAAAATAGAAGATAGCAGGATACGGATCGGTGTTGCGGAAGAGGCGACAGTAGAAGCGGTTTTGAGAAGTGTGATAACAACAAACGGGATATGTGAACTCAATATTGTCCGTCCAACGCTTGACGATGTTTTTCTGCATCTGACCGGTAAGGAGATACGCTGAAATGAGTTTAAGGCTGATTAAAGCTGTACTCGCGGTATGGGAACGTGAGATGTATGAATACCTGATCAATCTACACATAAATGCCCTGCGGCTTGCAATAGAGCCATTACTATTCATTTTCATCTTTGGTATGGGACTTGGCAGGCGTGTAGTGATAGGTGACGTGGATTATTTGTATTTCCTGGCACCGGGCATACTGTTTATGGTCGTGGTGAACAACAGCTATATGACGATCTCAATGAGACTGATGATCGCACGAGATTGGGATAAAACACTGATCACTGCGCTAAGTGCCCCGGTAAAACCGTTTGAGATCATTCTCGGCTACGTACTCGCAGGGATAACACAGGCACTGGCTGCGTGCACCATATTCCTTGTATTAATGATATACTTCCTGGGTATACCGTTTGGTTCTGTATCGCGGGTACTGTTGCTCATCATAGCGACAGCCGCTTTTTTCTCCTCACTCGGAGTGATGATCGCAGTGGTACTGGATAATCCGCATCACCTCATGGTTATAACTTCAATCGTAGTCCTGCCCATGAGCTTTTTCTGCGGTATTTTCATACCTGTGAGTGACCTGCCCGGCTGGTCGCAGCCGATAATAGAAGCGATACCACTTACCGTGGCGGTGGAGTCAGCCAGAGCGTTTGCACTGGGCAGCGGCAACCCCGGTATCTGGCAAAGTCTGGCATATATAATGGCTTTTACAATAGCCGTGTTTATTGCAGCGCTGTATCTCTTCAAGAGAAAGCTGATTATTTGATTCTGGCTTTTAAGAACCCGGCACGTGCAGCATCGACGAGATATTTGACCATGCAAGCATGTTCAACCGAACTGAGGATAACAAAAGCTTCATCAACCGTGGCGCCCCTCGCGAATGTGCCATGTCCACGTGCGATTACCGCTTTGTGGTCTCGCAGTGCCTTAGCAGCGTTGAGAGCCAGCTCTTCTGAGCCGACACCACCGCTAACAACGGGTATCTCATGCAGGATATAGAGGCTTTCAGAATCTTCGGGTACAATGAGCCCATCCGCTTCACAAAGCATTGACAGTGCCACCGCATATTTTGAGTGCCCATGTAAGATTGCAAGAGCGGAAGTATGCTTATAAATAGCCCGGTGGACGTTGACCTCTGTAGATGCAATCACATCCAGCTCATCGGGCGTAGCGGGGTCTATTGGAACCGATACGATCTGCCCTTCAAGCTCGTCAAGCATGCTCCCGGTCGTGCTAATTAACATACGATCGCCAACACGCTTGCTTACATTACCAAAGTGAGAATGTACAAGTCCAACGTTCACTATCTTCTTACCGTACTTTATCAATTCCTGCATTATAGCCAGCCCAGTCGATACGGGAAGCCAAGGCCCGGATTTGAACCGGGGTATAGCTGATCTGCAGTCAGCCGCGTGTGCCTCTCCGCCACCTTGGCTGCTTTCACATTTAACTTTTTAAATTAACTTTAAAAAAAACAGAGTAAGGCACTTCACAGCTCCGATTTCATCTGAGTCCGGCAGCGTAACAGGTGTGGACGTTAGTAGCTGCGGGCTAAAAATCTCCTCTTACGAGTCGATTCTTACACCCCAGCCCTATCAAACCGCTCTTCTAGCGGTGTCCACATGGGTCTCTTTTTGGGGATGGCTTCGAGCTTAGATGCTTTCAGCTCTTATCCATTAGCGCGTAGCTGCCCGGCAATGCCCTGTCGGACAACCGGTACACCAGAGGCGCCGCTGCTCTGTTCCTCTCGTACTAAAAGCAGCTTCCCCTCAGACCCCGGCACCCCCAATAGATAGCAACCGACCTGTCTCACGACGGTCTAAACCCAGCTCATGATCTCCTTTAATAGACGAACAGTCTTACCCTTGGCTGCTGCTGCACAGCCAGGATGGAGAGAGCCGACATCGAAGTAGCAAACCTCCAGGTCGATATGGACTCTCGCTGGAGACAACTCCGTTATCCCCGGGGTAGCTTTTCTGGCGTCTTTAAGCCCTACCAAAGAGCTATAAAGGTTCGTTAGACCCGACTTTCGTCCCGTGACCTCCTGCTATGCGAGGTCACATCAGGCTGACTTTTGCTCTTGCACTCTACGGTGGAGTTCTGACCCACCTGAGTCAACCTTCGGGCGCCCTCGATATCTTTTCAAGGGCATGGCGCCCCACCTAAACAGCCCACCAACCGGTGTCCTCTTCCGAGTTAGGGCCACAACTCCAGAAGGGTAGTGTTCCATTGGCGGCTCCGTATTCCCTGGCGAGAATACTTCGTCGCCTCCTACCTACGCTATACATCCGAAGCCGTGACTCAACGGCAGGCTGCTGTAAAGCTCCACGGGGTCTTCGCTTCCCCTTGGGGGTCCCCGGTCTTTTCACCGGGATGATGATTTCGCCGGTTTCCAGCTAGGGACAGTGGAAGGCTCATTCCTTCTTTCGTGCAAGCCGCCAATTAAGCGGCTAGGTACTACGCTACCTTAAGAGGGTCAGAGTTACCCCCGCCGTTTATAGGTCCTTCGTCCCCTTGTAAGGGGCTTTCAGATACCTACACTGGGCAGGAGTCAGTGACCGTACTAATCCTTACGGACTTGCGGTCACCTATGTTGTTATTAGACAGTTAGCCTTCCCTGGTCACTGCGACCTGCCTTTCTCAAGACAGGCACCCCTTCTCCCGAAGTTACGGGGCCAATTTGCCGATTTCCCTTAGCTGGATTTCCCCGACACGCCTGGGCCTACTCAGCCAGGGGCACCTGTGTCGGTTCTCGGTACGGACATCCAGTCATCCTTTTCACGGACTCCCGGGCTCGGCTGACTTCCGCCATCACACTTTCACCTACTTCTCGCCATTACGGCTCTCCATAGGCTTCAGTGCTTGGACGGCGCGACGACGCCGCTCAACCTACCCGGAAGTGTCGGACGCCTTTAAAGGCACAGACTGGATGGCGCAGGAATATTAACCTGCTTCCCTTTTGATATGCTCCAGTTGGGGCATATCTTAGGACCGGCTAACCCTTGGCTGACGAACATTGCCAAGGAAACCTGGCCCCTTCGGCGATCGGGATTCTCACCCGACTATGCTGCTACTATCACCAGGATTCTCGTTCCTGCCCGGTCCACACCCCCTCACGAGGATGCTTCCACCCAGGCAGGACGCCCCTCTACCGGATCTCCTCACGGAGCCCTGGGGTATCGGTGGTCAGCTTAAGCCCCGTCCATTTTCGATGCCACAAACCTCGGCTGGTGAGCTGTTACGCACTCCTTAGAGGATAGCTGCTTCTAAGCTAACCTCCCAGCTGTCTGAGGTTTGTGACGCTCTTTAGTGTTAACACTTAGCTGACACTTGGGGACCTTAACCCCAGTCCGGGTTCTTTCCCTCACGGACTGGGAGCTTACCCCCCAGCCCGGACTCCGACCTTCTACGACGATAGCGCTTTCGGAGTTTGACAGGAGGGCGAGGTCTTTCGACCCCGTATCCTCCAATCGGTGGCTCTACCGCGCTATCCATCTCTGGTCGGGTCATACTGTGGTATGTTTCGAGGGGAACCAGCTATTGCCGGGTTCGATTGGCCTTTCTCCCCTAAACGCAGGTCATCCGAGAGATTTGCAAGTCATCACCGGTTCGGCCCTCCATTCTCCTTTCGGAGAACTTCAGCCTGCCCACGCTTAGATCACCCGGCTTCGGGTCATATCCCAATGACTCCACGCAGTTCATACGTCGTTCCTCTCCTCAAAGAGGATGCGAACCTGTTGGTTACCCTTCGGCTCCCCCTCTTCGGGTTAGCCTCGCCATTGAGATATACTCCCTGGCCCGTTCTCCAGAACGTACGATACGACCCTGTTCGGGTACCCTCGTACTCATCCCTCACGAGATTTTCCTTCGGGTCCCGTCATCACTTCCAGGCCGTATCACACCGTAGCCATTTAGTTTCAGGCTCTTTTCACCCCCTTACTTGGGGTACTTTTCAGCTTTCCCTCACGGTACTACTCCGCTATCGGTCTCAAGACGTGTTTAGTTTTGGAGGTTGGTAGCCCCCAGCTTCCCGCAGGAAATCCAACCTACGGTACTCAAGTAAAGGTCGAACCCGCTATCTTACGCCTACGAGGCTATCACTCTCTATGGCGCCTCATTCCAGAGGACTTCGGCTTCGATAGGGTGGGCTCTATGACCTTTACTTACAACTCCACATCTCCCCACTCTTTCGAATGGGGATTCAGTTTGAACTCTGCCGCTTTCACTCGCCGTTACTCACGGCATCTCTATTGATTTCTCTTCCTGCTCCTACTAAGATGTTTCAATTCGGAGCGTTCCCGATCCAGTAAGGATCGACCCTTACGGGTCAGGAGTTCCCATTAGGGCATCCCCGGATCTAAGGCTCCTTGTACCTACCCGGGGCTTATCGCAACTTGGTACGCCCTTCATCAGCGCTTGAGCCAAGCCATCCACTAAATGGCGTGTATACACCAGCTACCGAACTCATTGGATGCCTGAGCTGCAAAGTGCCTATGACAACTTCATCTGGCTGATAGCCATCAGTTCTTCCCTAAATAACGTGTTTCGTTATTAGGTGCATTCACGATCTATGGACTCGCTGGGATTTGAACCCAGGGCCTTCGCCTCGCAAAGGCGACGATCTTCCACTGATCTACGAGCCCCAAGATAATCCCAGCATATCATCACATATAAACTTTGAACCAACCCATGAATAGGCAATCATTCAGCCCTGATTGGTTATATATTGGTTAGGAGGTGATCCAGCCGCAGATTCCTCTACGGCTACCTTGTTACGACTTAGCCCCCCTCGCGGGACTCAGGTTCGAATGTGGCAAGAACCACAGCCTCACCTGAATCCCACTCGGCTGGCTTGACGGGCGGTGTGTGCAAGGAGCAGGGACATATTCACCGCCCCATTTTGAGGGGCGATTACTACGGATTCCGAGTTCACGAGGGCGAGTTGCAGCCCTCGATCCCAACTTGGGGTAGCTTTAGGGGATTTCCTTCCCCTTTCGGGGTCGGTACCCATTGTACTACCCATTGTAGCACGCGTGTAGCCCGGGGGATTCGGGGCGTACTGACCTACCGTGGCCCGCTCCTTCCTCCACCTTAGCGGTGGCGGTCCTCACAGAGTGCCCATCCTCCTTGCGGAGATGCTGGCAACTGTGAGCGCGGGTCTCGCCCGTTGCCTGACTTAACAGGATGCTTCACAGCACGAACTGCCGACGGCCATGCGCCACCTCTCAGCTAATCTGGTAAGGTCTTCAGCCTGACCTTCATCTTGCTGTCTCCCCCGGTGAGCTTTCCGGCGTTGAATCCAATTGAACCGCAGGCTCCACCCGTTGTGGTGCTCCCCCGCCAATTCCTTTAAGTTTCAGCCTTGCGACCGTACTCCCCAGATGGCGGGCTTAACGGCTTCCCTTCGGCACTGGCACCACTCGCAGTGATGCCAACACCTAGCCCGCATCGTTTACTGCTAGGACTACCCGGGTATCTAATCCGGTTCGCTCCCCTAGCCTTCGTCCCTCACCGTCGGACCTGGTCTGGTCAGACGCCTTCGCTACTGGTGGTCCCCCAGGGATTAACGGATTTCACCCCTACCCCTGGAGTACCTCTGACCTCTCCCAGTCCCTAGTTGGGCAGTATTCCCTGGAAGCTTGACCGTTAAGCGGCCAAATTTCCCAAGAAACTTACCCAACCGGCTACGGACGCTTTAGACCCAATAAAAGTGGCTACCACTTGGGCTGCCGGTGTTACCGCGGCGGCTGGCACCGGTCTTACCCAGCCCTTACTCCAGGTGCTTTTTAGACACCTGAACAGCCTCCTTAGGAGGCACTCAGAGTTCCCTTATCGTGCTTTCGCACATTGTAAAGTTTTCGCGCCTGATGCGTCCCGTAGGACCTGGGTTCTTTTCTCAGAACCCATCTCCGGGCTATTGCTCTCACAACCCGTACCGATCGTAGGCTTGTTGATCCGTTACATCAACAACAACCTAATCGGCCGCAGACCTATCCTTGGGCGCCTCAGCTTTCGGGCATCCTGCATTCCAGCAAGCGATGCCCTATCTGGTATTAGCCCCAGTTTCCCGGGGTTATCCCAGACCCAAGGGCAAGTTATCCACGTGTTACTGAGCCGTCCGCCGGGTTGGTCATCTGACTTACGCCAGACAACCACCCTCGACTAACATGGCTTAATCGAACTCTGATAGCAGTAGCCTCTGGCAGGATCAACCAGTGTTGTTTCTGAGCCTGCATTTAGAGCCTGCACACACTCTCCTCCCTGAACCAATCAGGTTTACTGGATCGCCCATGGGTTAGTTCTTATGTCGGACACGACCAATATTTTATACATACTCGTGTCCCCATCATTTAATTATATGCGGTAAAGTGGAAGTCAGCTCCTCATCCCGGGGATACCCCCTCACCTCAGAGCCGACGCCGTTTACTATACCAATAGTAAGATTGGTTTCTTACTTTAAAAACCTTTCACCTATATAAAGACATCCCCACCCCCTTTTTCAGCACACCAAAATTTTATTATTCTCTGGCGATTACTGCTTAAAGGAGATGGCAATGAAGATAAACCGCATCGGGGTTTTAACCAGTGGTGGTGACGCCCCGGGAATGAATGCCGCCATTCGCAGTATTGTGCGAACCGGTTTGCATCACCAGCTTGAGACGATAGGGATACGCCAGGGTTATGCCGGCTTGATTAATGACGAGATGGTCTCTTTAAGCAGTCGTTCCGTATCCGGGATCATCAATCGGGGAGGTACCATCTTAGAAACTGCGCGGTGTGACGAATTCCTTACGGAAGAGGGGCAACGTAGGGCTAAAGAAGTTATAGAATACCACAGGATCGATGCTCTTGTCATCATCGGTGGTGATGGCACCTACCGTGGCGCGATACAGCTCTGGGAGAAGTGGGGCATACCCTGTGTGTGCGTCCCGGCGACCATTGATAATGATCTCAATGGGACAGATATCACTATTGGCGCGGATACCGCAATAAATACCGCGCTGGAAGCGACCGACAGGATACGTGATACTGCAACGAGTATGGAACGGGTATTTGTTGTTGAAGTCATGGGTCGGGAGTCCGGCTATATCGCGATGCAGGTGGCGCTGGCTGGCGGTGCCGAGGAAGTACTGGTGCCCGAAAGGGAATTTGACCTGGAGAGTATGTGTCATGACATATGCGCAGGTGCCTCAAAGGGCAAGAGAAGCTGGATTATCGTCGTCGCTGAAGGTGCCGCGAGGGCTGTTGATATCGCCGATAAGATAACGAAGATAACCGGTCTGGAGACAAGAGTGGCGGTATTGGGACATATTCAGCGTGGAGGGTCTCCTACTGCCCGTGACCGTATACTGGCAACCCGGCTTGGTGTCGAGGCTGTGAAGTTATTGCTGAATGGCGAGTTTGGCAAAGCTGTTGGTATACGGGACGGATGGGTAATCAGTACCGACTTGCACGTCGCGATTAAGAAGAAAGACCAGAACAGGGATATTGATTATTTCTATAAACTCATGAGGGATGTGACCTGAAGAGAATGGATATAGAAGAAGATGTAAGGGAACTTGTATTCACTTCAGATATAGAGAGGAAGATAGAGATTTTTGAGACCATACGCGAAGAAGCGAGCGAACTCGGGATTTTCACCGCTTCCATACACAACCTATATCGTGCACGTGGCAGGGGCGAAATCGGTGGCGGGTTCACTGTACCCGCGATAAATCTGCGTACACTCACATACGATCTTGCGCGAGTCATTCTTCGAGTCGCCCGTAAACTTCAGGCAGGGGCATTTATACTCGAACTTGCGCGCACTGAGATGGTATATACCATGCAGCCGCCGGTTGAATATGCCGGGGTTTGCCTGGCAGCCGCCATAACTGAAGGTTGGCGTGGTCCCCTTTTCATCCAGGGTGACCATTTTCAGATCAATCTGCAGCGTTACAGGGAGGATCCAGAGCGTGAGATAGGAGATTTGAAGGCGCTTATAAAGAACTCACTGGCTGCTGGATTCTATAATATTGACATTGACAGTTCCACATTGGTTGATTTAAGCAAAAAAGACCTGAAAGAGCAGCAGAAGTTGAATTTCGGTCTGTGCGCGGAATTGACGAAGTTCATACGGGAGCACCAGCCCGACGGTATTGAGGTATCTGTTGGCGGGGAGATAGGGGAAATAGGGGGTAAGAACTCCACGCCCGAAGAGTTAATAGCGTTTATGGATGGTTACCTTGAGGTATTGGGCAGTTCGCTGGAGGGAATAAGTAAGATAAGTGTGCAGACCGGTACAACGCATGGTGGTGTCGTACTGCCCGACGGTAGTATCGCGGAGGTGAAGCTGGATTTTGATACGCTGGCGACCCTCTCTAAGCTGGCACGCGAGCGATACAGGTTGGCGGGAGCGGTACAGCATGGCGCGTCTACACTGCCGGACGAGGTATTCCACCGCTTCCCGGAGGTTGAGACCGCCGAGATACACCTTGCCACACAGTTCCAGAACATAGTATTTGAGCATCTACCGCGGGAACTGAAAAACAGAATGTATGCATGGGTGAAGGAGAACTACGAACGCAGTGAGGATCAGACCGAGGAGCAATTCATTTATACAACGCGTAAGAAAGCTCTCGGTCATTTTAAGACGGAACTCATGGAACTCCCGCCCACCATAAAGGGTGATATTGTAAGACATGCAGAGCGGAAATTCACGTTCCTCTTCGAACAGTTGAATATCGGGAATACCATGCCACTGGTCAATCGCTATGTCAGTTACGCATAATTGGGTGGGTGACTGAGACCAGATGCGACTGTTGTGCTGTGCGATCGAAACATAAATTCGCAATGCTACCCTGAAGCTATTTAGAGGTGAGAGATGGAGAACAAAAAAGAGGTGTTTGTTATCGGGCATAAGAACCCGGACTGTGATTCCGTATGCGCCGCCATTGCTTATGCATACTTCAAGAATCGCATGGATAAGCGATACCGGTACATACCTGCGAGAGCGGGTGAGTTGAATAGTGAAACACGTTTTGTGCTCGATCGATTCGGTATCGAGTATCCGATGGAGATAGAAAGCCTTACCCCAACGGTGAGTGATATGGATTTGAAGCGACCGATAGTGGCGTCACCACAAGATTCATTACGTGACGTGACGATTCTCATGAAAGAGAATAATATCCGTACTGTACCGGTGGTTGATGAAAATCGCAGGTTGGTGGGAATTATAGGTCTGAAAGACATTGCCGAGCATTATATCGAGACGATGGGTTTCTGCGATCTGTCACGCATACCAATCGATCTGAACATACTGGTGGATACACTGGGCGGTAAGATAATTACGAACCCGAAGGGCATAAAAGAACTGACTGGCAGGATATTTATCGCGGCTATGCAGAAGACGACCGTTTTGAGTAAGATAGGTCCTGGCGATGTAGTTATCATCGGTGACCGTACAGATGTACAGATGGATCTCATAAAATCGGGTTGTTCCGCACTAATAATAACGGGCAACAGCACAATCAGTCAGAGCGTCATCGAGTTAGCAACGAGAAAGGGAACATTGATCATTCTATCGCCCCATGACACGTTCACAACCGCGAAGTTATTCGACCTGTCCACACCTTTACATTCGATAATGTCGCGTGAAGTGCCAGTAGCAGAGCTTTATACGTCTATTCCGGAACTTAAACGCAAGATAATGGAATCGAAATACAGGTGCGTGCTGCTGGTCGATGGTGACCGGCGATTGATAAGTATAATAACACGTACTGATCTACTACATCCGATAAGGAAAAGAGTCATACTTGTCGACCATAACGAGCTCTCGCAGGCAGTGGACGGAGTACAGGAAGCGGAGATTATAGAGATTATAGATCACCATCGTGTTGGCGATATATCAACATTGATGCCGATAATGGTGCACAACGAGCCGGTAGGCAGTACTTGCACGATCATAGCGAATTTCATGCTCCTGCATCAGATGGATATACCGCAAGAGATCGCCGGCTTACTACTGTCGGGCATACTATCTGATACGCTGATCCTAACACTAAGTACGACCACCGAGCACGATAAGAGAGTAGCAGAGGAGCTCGTGATGATCATCGATGGTATTACGATAGAGGATTATGGCAAAGAACTACTGAGTGCGAGTGTGGATATTGATGGTAAGAGCGCTCGCGAGATCCTGCTCCATGACTTCAAGGAATACCATCTCGGTGATAAGAAAGTGGGTGTGGGTCAGATAATGACCCTGGACGAAAGCGAGATAGCGGCTAAGGAGGAGGAGATAATGCAGGAGATGGCAAATCTACGTGACGAGAAACAGTATGACCTGGTCGCTTTTCTCATCACGAACCCTCTGAAGAAGGGTGAAACTGTGTTTGTCAAGGGCGATAAGCGCATAATAGAGAAGGCGTTCGGGGTGAAGGTGGAGGGGGATAAATGTTTCCTTCACGGTACATTATCACGTAAGAAGGATTTTATACCCGCTATCGGTTATTTCTGCTCTACGTGGAATAAGGAATTAGAATGATACGAATTCGTGCAGCAGTAAGAGACCTGGAAGAATACAGACCCGGTGCATTTGTGGCGGGCGCTATAAAGTTGAGTTCGAATGAGAATCCGTTAGGCACGAGTGAGAAGGTGAAAACCGCGATATTAGAAAGTATGGAGCGTGGCAGGCTGGATCTGAGTAAATATCCATGGTCGGGTGACGAATTGGAGCTCAGACGTGAGATTGCTGCATATCTCGACGTTGATGAGGACAGAATAGTCACGGGTGCGGGTATCGATGGAGTTCTTGATACACTGGTGAAGATATTCATAGATGCAGGAGACGAGGGGTTAATTCCGATACCCACATTCTCGCTCTACGAATCGCTCGTAAAGATAGCAGGAGGTACGCCCAGATACGTGCGGAGGGATAGAGACTTCAGTGTAGCCGTGGATGCGATAGCATCGGCTTATAACGATAGAACGAAGATGATATTCCTCGCCTCACCGAACAATCCGTCGGGAAACAGCCTAACAGAAGCAGAAGTGCGGAAGATAGCCACGATAGCGGCGAAATCTGTGGTGGTTATAGATGAAGCCTATGCTGAATTCGCATCGAGATCCATGGTGAACCTCGTGGATGATGAGGATAACATAGTGGTATTACGCACGTTTTCAAAGGCGTTTGCACTCGCCGGGCTACGAGTCGGGTATGCGGTGGTACCCGTATGGCTTGCTGATGTTTACAGACGTGTTGCAATGCCCTTCTCGGTCAATAACATCGCGATTGTGGCTGCGATAGCGGCGTTACGCGATAAGGAGCACCTGCGTAAGACGATCGAACTGGTCCGGGAAGGTAGAGCGTACCTGATCGAGCATCTGCGTCCACTATTCAGGGTTCTGCCATCTGATGCCAATTTCGTGCTCGTTGATGTCTCCCCTGCCAGATCCCGTACTGTTTATGAAGCACTGCTGAGAAGAGGTATAGTTGTCCGGGACTGCTCCTCGTTCCGTGGTGCCGGGGATTCTCTGATCAGGATAACTGTGGGTACAAAGGATCAGAACGAGAAAGTGGTTGAAGCACTGGAGGCGATAAAAGCTACAATCGCGCATTTTTAACTTGCCGGGCTGTTTAGTAGTAATTGATGAGAGTAGCGAGGATAGGACTGACGGGTAAGCCGGGAGTGGGCAAGTCCACGATCATAAGGAATGCTGTACGGGCTTTAAAAGCCAAAGCAGGGGGGATGCTCACTGCTGACATTCGTGAACGTGGGGTGCGGGTTGGTTTCTCGATTGTGGATATAAGTACCGGTAAGAAGGGTATTCTCGCACACATCCGTCAGAATGGCAGTACAAAGGTGGGACGATATACCGTCAATCTCGCTGATCTGGACAGTATTGGTGCTAATTCGATACTGAATGCGGTGACTCATGCAGATATAATCGTTATAGACGAGATAGGACCGATGGAACTGCGATCGAAACGGTTTATAGAAGCTGTGGAACGAGCGATAGCGAGCGATAAGCCGATGCTCGTCTCTGTTCATCTCGCATCGCGACACAGGCTGGTGAGGCGAGTCAAGAGCGAATTCGAGATACTCGAAGTCACCACTGCGAATCGAGACGAGCTTGCCGCGATAGTGGTGGATAAAATAGTGGGATAGTGGTGAATAAAGATAAGGGACGGATTATGCAATTACCGGTAAGATATACGAGCGGATGCAAGAGCATTGATGAGCTACTGGGAGGCGGGTTTGAGTCCGGGACAGTGACCCAGCTATACGGCGAAGCGGGCAGTGGCAAGACGAACATATGTCTTCAAACCGCGATAGAATGTGCGATACGTGGTAAGAGGGTAATTTATATAGATAGTGAGGGTTTCTCACCTGAGAGATTCATACAGATCGTGAAGGGCAGGAATAAGGGTGATGAGATAGAGAGCATAGCGCGTCGAATATTGATATACGAGCCACAGAACTTCGAACAGCAGACCGCGTGCATAAACGAGGTGGAGCAGGTGATAGAGCAGCATAAGGATATAGCACTTGTAATACTGGATTCCGCGACGTTATTCTATCGGCTGGAACTTGATGATGAACGGAGTATATATCTGAGACGGGTACTGGCAAACCAGATAGAGCAGCTTTTGATGCTCGCACGGAGATATGATCTCGCGGTTATTATCACGAATCAGGTCTATGCGGACATCGAGTACGAGGGTAAGTTCCGTCCTTCGGGTGGTTACGCACTGGAGCACCTCTCAAAGGTGATAATCCAACTGGAGAAACTGCCGGAAGGTATGGGCAAACGGAGGGCAACGATAAAGAAGCATCGATCAATGCCAGAAGGTATCTCATGCGAGTTCGTTATCACGGGCAGGGGTGTGGAATGAAGCCGCTAAAAAACCGCTAAAAAGGGAATGCTTATATAAGGTGGTGATTATAGGAAGAGTGAAAGATGAGCAACGACAGAGATGAGTACATAGAAGGATTGAAGAAGACGCTGATCCCGCTTCTTTTCGGCGTTCTCGCGGGTGTTATATGCTTCTCGATATATACATCTCAGCCGCTTATAGCGATCAATGACAGTTCTGTCGCTGCGTATCTGGATAACGGTGTTATTCCCGCCAATCTCTCTACCACGTTAGAAGCCAATGGCATTACTATCGATAATGCCACAGTTACAAGGATAGAAAGCCACAAATGGGTTATAAACAATGAATATGTGATAAGAAGTAATTCGTCGATACTGGAAGTATACCGAAGTCCGGTCTCAGAAGACTGGCTACTCATCGCCTTGATTCTAATACTCATACAGAAATTCGTGTATCCGTTCATGCACATAGAAATAAAAAAGACCGTGGACTGGGTAACGATAGCGTTTATAACCGCATTTTTCTGGTTCATAACCTTTACGCTCTTACTCGCTTTTCTGTTCTGATTTTTTCGACATATATTATTTAAACTGATGAGTATGGGTTTAAGTAAATAGGGGAGAAATGGTTATTATGGAAGAGAAGAGGGTTTTTAAGGATCTGGAGCGGGAAGTGATAGATAAGGGCAAATGTGCGCTCTGTGGTGGCTGCGTAGCAACTTGCAGGCTGCTCAATTACGGATACCTCAGTGTGGACTACGATAAAGAGCGCCCGGTAATAGGGGCGGGGTTGCAATGCCCCCCAGATTGCGGGTACTGCTATTACCAGTGTCCGCGAGTGAATAAGCCGCAGTTGGAGCATGAGCTGGAGGAGATGTATGAGGTGGTCGCGACGGATGATGAGATAAGAGAGGCTGCTCAGGATGGCGGTGCGGTAACCGCACTACTTGCTTATGCCCTCGCCGAAGGAATAGTGGAGGGTTGTGTGACGGTTGTACGTGATGAGCACTGGAAGCCTCATATAACGGTTGCCATGGACAAATCAAGTCTGATAAAGGCTGCAGGTAGCAAGTATACACCAACGGCAGCGCTTACTGGACTACCCGATGCCATCATAGATCGCGGGCTGTGGAGTGTCGCACTGGTGGGTACGCCATGCCAGATGGCGGGTTACGAACAGATGCTTTCTGTTGGACGAGATACGCATAATGCCCATAATTTCGCTTCTACCGTAAGGTTGCGAATCGGTCTCTTCTGCATGGGTACCTACTCGTATGAGGGGTTGATCAATGGCTATCTTGCAACTGAGCGCGGCATAAAGATAAGCGAGGTGACGGATATGCAGATAAGTGACAATATGCTGCACGTGTACAGTGGTACCGATGAGTTGTTACAAGTTGACATTTCAGAGATCGAGCCTTATAAGCGTGATGGTTGCCGGGTATGTGAAGATTTTAGTGCTCTCTTCGCTGATATAAGTGTGGGCAACAACGGCACGCCTGAAGGCAAATCAACCGTTATCGTTCGTTCATATTTTGGTAAGGACGTCTTTGAGGGCGCTATAGAACGGGGTTACATAGAGGCTAAGCCAATAGACCCTTCCGGTGCCGAAATCGTACACAGGTTGATGGAACGTAAGAAAAAAGCGGGTATTGCAGAGAAAGAACGCAGAAAAGCAGGTTTGGTTTAGTTCTTTCTCTTTATTTTTCTTTAGTTTAGATTAGTTTAGCTTAGTGTTCAGTCGTCAGCGGTAATAAAACCTCCGGCATAGAGGTAGATCGGCAATTCAACGCCACAGACTGGACCGACATGAACGTTCCAGCCGGTTTCATGCTCTATATCCTCCCGTAATGATGCCGCGAACCCGGGTATTATGAGAGTTTCGTGCTTCACCTTATCTTCCAGGTTCACTATCTCCGTTCTCACTCTATCAGCTCTGAAAAGACCAAGATATACCGCCATATCGACTGTATAGCCCTCTGTATCGGTAGATACGAGATAACAGTCTATTCCTGCATTCACAAGAACCACCCCGATAACTTCATGTGTGTAAAGGCTGTTTCCTGTGACAAGAACAGGTGAGTCTTCGCTCGGTTCGCCTATATCAATAACACCGGTAGCGACAGGTGTGGGAATCTCGGGTACAGGTATTTCTGGCAGAAAACTATCCGCACTGGCTATATCATCCAGAAGTTTCCTGTACCTGCTGTCGTTTCGCAAACACTGATACCTGCTAATGTCTATTCTGTCAAGGTACAGATCCGCATACATTATTACATTAGATGTATAACTCTTCTTGTAAAAATGGCAAATTTGGTAGAGGCGGGGCTACACGAAGGTATTTCAGAAGTAATTGCCACCACACAGTCTCGCGCAGGTGTACCCAATGCAGCACCGGTTGGCATACATGCCGAATCGGGCAAATATTGTGTGGAGCTGTACAGGGGTTCAAAGACACTATCGAATGTGAACACAACGCGGAAAATGGCTGCGAATGTGACAGAGGATGCAGTGCTCTTTGTCCGATCATTATTTGGTAACCTTGCGAGTAGCGATTTCTCGCGATTCCTTGGCTTCCCGGTCTTGAGTGGTGCGGATTCGTGGATACTGTTTCGATGCCGCCTGATAGCAGAACGAGCGGATTATCTACTGTTTCTGCTTACTCCGTTCGCAGTTGCGGTACGAAATAAGAAGATATCAGCAATAAACAGAGGACTAAACGCCGTTATAGAAGCGGCTATACTCGCATCGAGATACGATCTCCAGGATGGAGCGCGGGATAAGACGCGCATAAAGATGCAGATACACGATTATGCCAGGATAGTGGATCGATGCGGTGGTCGTAGCGAGAAGGAAGCGATGCAGATATTGCTTCAGCATTTAGTATGATTTTACATATCCATACTGGAAATAATGATTGATAGTATGCTGGAATAATGATTGATAGTGTGCAACGGGACTTAGAGGGCATCATAAGGAAAGCCATAGCGGTAATTAAGGACGGAGGCACGATCGTTTATCCTACGGAGACGGTATATGGTCTGGGTGCTTCTGCGTTATCTGCGGATGCGGTATTGAAGGTGTACAGACTGAAGCGGCGGGAGCTATCCAAACCCGTTTCTATCGCGATCTCGTCGTTCGAGATGCTATGCGAAGTTGCTTATGTGGATCGTTCGCAACTTGAGATCATAAAGCAGCTGTTACCGGGTCCCGTCACCATCCTGTTAAGGAAAAAAGACTCGGTACCTGACATTTTAACCGCACAATCGGACGTAGTGGGTATAAGGTATCCAGCCAATCCAATAGCAACGCGTATAATAAGCGAAGCGGGTCCCATAACAGCAACAAGTGCGAATCTCTCGGGCGATAAGCCACCGGTACGCATAGAGGAGATAAATATAAAGGCAGATGTTATTATAAATGGAGGTAGATGTAAATATGGCGTGCCATCCACGGTGGTGGATATGGCGCGGGGGAATAAGATAAAGATACTGAGGAAAGGAGCGAGCTATGATAGAGTATTGTACATCCTGCAGAGCAAGGCTGCTGGAGAAGGGATACACGGTCTTTCCGTGTCCTAACTGTGGGAAGGCAGAGATAGGGAGATGCACGAAGTGCCGGAAGCAGAGTAACCTGTACGTATGTGAGGAATGCGGTTTTGTGGGTCCTTGAGAGAGCATGGGTATAATAAAAGTAAGAGGAAAGGAGAGTAAGAGAGATGAGGTGGCAGGGTAAATCCAACAGGAAGTACACCGGTGGACGATTGCACAGGCACCGGAAGAAACGAGCGTACGAAGCGGGTCGTCCTCCTGCCGATACGGTTATAGGCGACACGAGGCGTAAAATAGTGAGGACGATGGGCGGCAATGTCAAAGTGAGATTGCTGCGATGCGATTATGCCAATGTCTCAGACCCTAGAAGTGGGACGACAAAGAAGGTGCGAATCATCAGTGTGAAGGACAATCCCGCCAATCCGTTTTACATCAGGCGGAATATTTTAACGAGAGGTGCGGTGATAGAAACCGAGCTGGGCGATGCACTGGTCACGAGCAGACCGGGGCAGGATGGAGTGGTGAATGCAAAGTTGATTTGATACGCTCGTTCACGGGGTAGATGTACAAATTAGTGGGTGTAGTAACCGGCGAGATAAAATTACACGAGTTTGACTTTGTTGTTACCGGTGAGGTACGGATAAACGAGTATGTGAAAGTATGGACCGAACAGGACGGCTGGATACTCGCGCGTGTGGTGAAGCTGGTGGAGCAGGATAAGAAGAGGGCTACTGCGGAGGTCATAGGCTACAAAGATGACCGGGGGTTCCTGACACAGCCGAACAGCACAGTCTCACATGATGATAAGGTGTTCAAGGCGGATCGTGCATTTATAACCGCGACGCTGGGCTTGAAATCGAATGGTATATATCTGGGGCTGCTTGAGGGTCGCAACATACCCGTATATCTGCGTAAAGAGGAACTGATCCAGAAACACTGCAGTATACTGGCGAAGACGGGCAGCGGGAAGTCGTATACTGCGGGTGTGTTGATAGAAGAGCTATTGGAGAAGGGCGTACCACTGCTCATTATAGATCCTCACGGCGAGTATGTCACACTGAAATACGAGAACAGGAACGAAGAAGAACGCAAGCAGATGGTGAAGTATGGAGTAACACCCCGTGGTTATGCCTCCAGGGTTGTAGTCTACACACCCGCCAATTTCTCCATAAACCCCCATGCCGACCGGCTATTCAGGATAGACGGTATCAACCTGAGTGTGAAAGAGTTATACGATTTGTTCCCCATGTCGGATGCCCAGCTTGGTGTTCTGTATCAGGGCATAAATGCCATAAAATCGGAGAAGGAGTTTTATACTATTGAAGATATCATCAAGAAGGTATCGGAAAGCAAAAGCAGTGCACGATGGCGGATCATCCACTACCTTGAACGGATTCGCGAGACCGGTATATTGTCAGACAGTCCAACGCGTATAGAAGAGCTGGTAAAACGTGGGCAGGCATCTATAATAGACATGAAGGGTGCCGAACCGGATTTACAGCGTTTGATTGTTTATCGGCTCTGTAAAGAGGTGTTTGAAGGCAGGAAGATGGGGAAGATACCACCATTGATGCTTGTAGTCGAAGAAGCGCATAATTTCTGTCCCGAACGTGGTTTTGAGCGAGCTGCAAGCTCTAATATACTCAGGACAATAGCATCAGAGGGCAGAAAATTCGGGCTCGGATTGCTCGTAATCTCACAGCGACCCGCACGTGTGGACAAGAACGTTATATCTCAGTGTAATACCCAGATAATCCTGCGTGTGACGAATCCCAATGACATAAGGGCATTGAGCAAGGGTCTGGAGTTCATGAGCAGTGAGATGGAGGAGGAGATAAAACGGATACCGCAGGGTGTTGCTCTATTATCGAGTCCGAGCATAGAAATGCCGGTACTTGTGGATATCCGTGTTAGAAAGAGTGAGCATGGCGGCAGGGCGGTAGAATTTGACGATAAGAGTGAGGTAGAAGACACGCAGGCGGGGAAGAAGGGTATGCTTGCACGTCTGTTCTCTTTAAGTGCTTAACTTAACTACGGGCGATGAATGGATATAGGAGCAGATAAGAATGTTTGATTATATTGTGGTTGTGGTTGGTGACGAATCAGAGGTGCAATACCTGAGGCATTATCCATGGCGAAAGGATGTAACCCTCGACTCTGTTATCATACCGGTCACAGAGAGTGGCTGGTACGGTGCTGCCGGTAACGGACTTGGTACACTATTCGCCGTAAAGAATGCATCGGATGCAACAGGCAGTGAGCTCGTGTCAGAAGTGAAGCGGGGTAAGAGCGTACTTATTGTTCATACCGCGGGAGAAGGCACCCGTAACCTGCTGACGAGAACGTGTAAGAATAAAGCATTCATCAGTGTATCGGGCTATTGTTTACTTGAGGGAGTGATAAAGCAACTCCAGCGATTCGCCATTCCCGGGCGAATACTGGTCACGTGGTGTGATCAGTTCCTATTTATTGAGGATGCACCCGATGAGATAGCGGAATGCGCATCTCGTACGCAAGTCATGCTCCTGGGCTTAAAGACTGAGCTGACTGAGGAGATCGTATCCAAATACGGTGTTCAGATAGTCAGATGCGGATCAGATGGTTGTGTATTGCTCGACTTTGACGACACGAGGAACTACGAAGCGGTAAGAGCAAAGATAGCGCGACACGAAGGTGCTGATATACTGGTGAATTTGGGCGTATTCACGCTGAGTGGCACGATGGTGGAGCAAATGTTCGAGGTATTTGCCGATAAACTCGAAGCGAGAGAGGGTAAGTTCAATTCTGATGAGTTGTGGCAGTTGTGGGTCTCACCAGATTCCGTTACTTGTGACGACTGGCTGAGAGAGCGTGCTGCACGGCTGAAGAATGAGCCGAACCTGATAAGAAGCTTTGCGATAAGTAGTAACAGTGTCTGGCTCGATTTCGGTACGAACAGTGGCTATTACGAGAGTATGATGCGGTTAGTGGATAGAAAATCTGATTTTCTGCGTGCGTTCCTCGATGTGGATCTTGTATCCTCCAGGGTTAACGAGTGCGAAATCACGGGTTCCATATATTCTGATTCGGATATAGGAAGTGGAGAGATAAGAGATAGTGTGGTCTCGAATACAGTGGCGGAATCTGCTATGCTCAAACGCGCTTGCATATTCAATTCCAGATTGAACGACATACGAGGCAGGAACTGTGTGGTTTATAATGTGGTAGATCACACAACAATCGAGCTTGACGGAAGCGTGCTCGTGGATGTATTTCATCCCCTCAGAGGCAGGATACGATTGGAGTTCCCGATAGGTAAGGAACGCAGCCCCAAGGAAGAGTGGTGGTATGCACCCCTGCCTGGAAACAGGTATTCGTTGAACGAAGTTGCAGCTATGATGAAGGGTGTTGCTATAGATGAGATGCTGGCGACAAAGAGGCGGCATGCACTGCTGGCAGACGCACTTATTCGTGATCCTGACGCGGTGAGAACGCTGCTCGAACGACCCATAAGGATAAAGACACTGCGCATAGATAAGCCATGGGGTTATGAGCTCTGGTGCGCATCTCCACGTAACAGTATAGAGACGCAACTGGGCGAATTAACGCTATGCGAGCTCGTATCATTCTTCCCGGAGGCTATAACGGGCGAAGTGATGGATATATTCCCGTTGATGGTGAAGATACTGAAGGCGAATGATAACCTCTCGGTACAGGTACATCCCGACGATGAGTATGCTCGTAAGCTGGGTGATGTGATGGGCAAGGAGGAGGCGTGGTATGTGTTAGAAGCGCATAAGGATGCGCGAATTTATTTGGGGTTCAAGGATACGGTGAATGTCGCGGAGTTCAAAGCACAGGTGAATAGTGGCGAACTGATGGGACGTATGGACGCTTTTGACGCACATAAGGGCGATATTTATCACATTCCCGCGGGAGTTATTCATGCTCTTGGCGCGGGTACGAAGGTGTATGAGGTGAGTACTTTATCCGAGAGGACGTTCAGGATATACGATTATGGCAGGGGGCGGGAGTTACATCTCGAAGACGCTGCAAACGTGCTCAGATTTGAGCATATCGATGGGCTAAGGCATACGGGGGGATACATACAGGGCAAACATCTCGAACTGCAGCATATCGATGTTCATGGTGCCTTCACGCTTGATACGAGCGATATGGTAGTACTCACATGCGTCGATGGCGAGCTGATGGTGAACGGTATAGAGAAGTTGATCATGCCCGATACGATACTGTTGCCCGCGAAAGTGCGTAGTGTCAAAGTTGAAGGCGAAGGCGAGCTGATATGTGCCCGGTTTATTTAGCTAGCCATTGTACACGGTATTTTTTAGTACTTAAACGTTACTTTTAAACAGAGAAGTGAAGTGGCTGAGTAGAATCCGGAGAAGGGGTGAAGATATACCCATCACAGTCGCGTTTGATGAGATTGATGTGTGGCTGGAGCGTGTTACAAATTCGTTATTTGGCGGTTTTAGTGCGGATTCGTATGATGGGCTGGTATCAAAACGAGAAGAGCTTCGTGATTGCGTTAACAGACTGAGAGATGCCAGTCCAAAAGAGGACCTGCCCGCACAGATCATGAAGATAGGGCTATTGAGTCGTGACAAGATGGTGAAATTGCTTTATTCGCTGTGTGACCGGCTGAGTGTGCCCGCACAGGTGAATTACAGGACCGTCTGGGAGTTCCATAACATGGCTTCCAGCACAATAGATTCGATACTGAGCAAGGTATCAAAGAACGCTTATTTCGTCCGTTCGGTCTTCCCGGACGAGCTGAAAGATGTAGAAACAAGTATCAACCAGTTGATAGCCGCCCTTAACCGTCTGATAACACCGTTGAAGGCGAAAGAGCAAGAATTAGCTGATTTGACACGGATATATGCGTTAATAGCCAGAATAAAGAGCCAGAGAGAGGATATAGACACTGAGAACGAGAAGATACGGGCAGAAGAAGCGGAATATGAAGCGATCAAACGTGATCTGGAGCGTTCGAAGGAGCAGCTAAGAGCAATGGAGCAGAAACAGGAGTGGAAACGGTTATTAGCATGCCAGTCGGAACTGACAGCTCTAAAGAGTGAATTAACCGTATTAGAGTCGGAGATAAGGGATATGTTCGCACCTATGCAGAAACCACTCAATCTATTGAAGAAGCAGGATGAGACTGGACGGATCGAACTTGCACCGTATGTACGTGCTGCGGTCAATTCCATCCTTGCTTCACCGGTTCGGGTGCTGAACGAAGATATATCTGAGTATTTACGTGCCATACGCGAGGTGATCAGCGAGAATAAGGGCGTTCTAAAGACGACTAAACGAGAAAGTGCACTGAAATGGATAGACCAGCTCCTGAGTAATGACCTGAGGGGTCTGAGTGCAAGATATGAGTCGCTGAGAGCAAGGGAAGAAGCGCTGAGTAGAGAACTGGCGGGTTGTTCGAGTCTAAAAGCGGAACGCGATGAGATCGAACATGCGATTGCAACTGCCGGTATGCAACTCGAGCGGCTGGAAGAATCAATATCAAAGCGGAAACAGGCAATAGAATCACGTCAGGAGGAACTGACACTGAAAGAGAAGCTGCTACAGAAAGAACTGGAGAATATTACTGGTAAACCTATAGAGGTTGTATATTAAAGGTGATCGTGTGTTGATAGCTATGAGACCCATACATCAGGTTACGACCACGCAATATAGGATTACATGGGGTGATGGGATCTCCGGGTGAGCCGCCAGTAATGCTTTTAACCCAAGTAAGAGCAAGATAGGGCATGGACACGGCGTATAACAGAGCGTATCTGGCTCCGTTGCACTTCGCCCAAATCATGCTTCGCAGGACTTCAGATACGCTCGAAATTGGGGCAAAGGTATGTCTTCACTCGAAGGAGTGACGTAAAATGGAGCATACAAAAGATGAGAAACATAGAAAAAGAAAGATACGAAAGGATATAATCGTGAATGGAAACGTTCAAAGAGTAGGGTATAGAAATTATATGCAGCGTGTTGCTACAAAATTGGGCATTACAGGGTACGTGGAAAACTTAAGGGACGGCAGTGTCAAAATAGTCGCTAAGAGCGATCGTGATGATGTTGCGGATAAATTCTTAGATGCGCTTAAATTGCTTTCATAATTTATCGATGTGGAAAAAGATAAGTGTTGAAAAAAAAGATGCGACAGAAAAGTTTTTTTGTTCTAAAACTTAAATAGGGGGATACAGGATGATTAGAATGGATATTGAACGATTACAAGAATATGGTGTCCGGGGTACAGTAATTGATAAACTTAAAGAGCTTGGATTTTCTAAGCTCACGGAGGTTCAGAAGATAGCCATAGAGAAGGGACTATTTGAAGGGAAAAATATTGTCGTTAGTGCTCCAACAAATACAGGCAAAACATTCATTGGGGAACTTGCTATACTCACTGCGGCTAAAAAGACGTAGAAAATGTGGTCATTTTATTTAACGCCTCTTAAAGCTATTGCGGAGGAGAAATTTGAAGAGTTTAGAGAAAAATATAGTGACTGAGGATTAAATATCGCGATTAGCACGGGAGAGCGGAATGAGTACGATGCAACTCTAAAAGAGTATGATATTATCATTGCTACATATGAAAAACTTGATGCGTTATTGATAAGAAACCCAGAATTGATAAAGGATATAGGTGTGGTTATCGTTGATGAGCTTCAAACGGTCGGTGATGAAGGAAGAGGTGTAAATTTGGAGATATTGTTAACCAAGATGATATATGCTGCTAATGGTTCACTTCAAATTATTGGTCTTTCTGCAACAATACCAAATGCGAAAGAGTTGGGTAAATGGTTAACCCTAACCCCGAATATTTTTGGGGAATATATATAGCCCAGGAGCCACATCCAGATCCCTCACCTTCTCTGGGACCTCGGTGATCATGCCACGTCCACGCATCTCAAGATGGTAGACCC
>JAODGH010000011.1 GCA_025464325.1 Methanosarcinales archaeon
TACAAAGAAGTCTTACTCAATTGGATAAAAAATCGAAAAACTTAAATACCCCCTTCTATCATAAAATATAGGTAATGCACCCAATGACGAGTAGAAGAGGTCTCCTGTATTTCACCCTCTCCGAGATAGAGCCGCGTATATGGTTCATGCTGACAGGCTGCAACTTCCGCTGCCGTGGCTGTTTCAGACCCGCGAGGGACGGAGGGGGCACATTGTTGAGTCCTGAAGAAACATTAGACCGTGCAGAACAGGCTTGTCTGAGGCATTATGGCAAGCTACCGGGTAAAGCGATGATCACCGGTGGTGAACCCACGCTCAATCGTGATTTCCTCATCGCTCTTGTATCTGGTTTGAGAGATAAGGGTTTCAGTGAGATTGTACTGATGTCCAACGGTTATGAACTTGGACTTGAGGATAGTTATGCTTCAGAGCTTGTGGATTCTGGCTTAACTGAGGCACATATAGACATCAAGGCATTCTCGGATGATATACATAGATGGTATACCGGTCAGTCGAATAAACCGGTCTTGCGTGGCGTCGAGCTGATGCATGATACCGGTGTAGAGTTGCTCATCCAGACGGTTTACATGCCGGGCATCGTCGAAGCGAATGAGATAGAACAGATAGCAGAGTTCCTATCATCCATAGACCGTGGCATAAAATATCGGATCAATCCGTTTGCACCCGCGTTTGCGTACGAACGTGTTAGTCGACGCCCCACCATTGAAGAGATAGAGTATGCTTACAAGCTCGCATCCAGGCACCTGGATAATGTCATAATAAGCAGAAGCTGTTATCGTGAATTTCCCACCCCGCCGTCACAGGAGACGTGGATAACGGTCTACCCCGACCTGACAATCAAGCGGAGAACGATACAGGATCAGGAAGAGGACAGAATAGCATGGCTCTCACGTACAAAAGGACTGACGAGGGAGGAGATAATTCAAGCACTTGAACGTGATAACCCGACGTACAGGATGGAACTGGAACGTGTGATTGCTTTAACCAGTGATTCAAAGCGTAAAGAGGCTTAGATCAGATCGTAAAGAGGCTTAGATCAGGTTAAACCATCTGGCGACAACTTCTCTCGTGGGTTCATAGCCAGCATCGAGGAAGATAGCGCCGATGACTGCTTCAAGAGTCTCTGCAAGCACATAAGGTTCTTCATTTGCCCTCTGCTTCTTCTCACCCGTACCAAGCAGTATGAACTGTCCGATGCCCAGGCTTTTTCCTATTTCTGCAAGTGATTCTTTACGCTCCAGTTCCATCTTCTTAACTGTCAATTCCTCACGCGTTTTGCATCCCTTTCTTATCAGGAGATCTACAAGTATCAGTTTCAACACCGCATCACCAAGCGTGCGGAATATCTCCTGATCCTCACATACTCGATCCCTGTGCCGTTGTTCGAGCGCATATGCTTTTCTCGTCAGTGCACGATCCAGAAGGTGCTTTGCCTTGAAGGTATAGCCGAGTTTCGCCTCAAGTTCGGTATTCCGAGTTTCACGATTGCCCATCATTTTTAGCCCTGTCTTTTGGTGTGCGTTGTACTTGCAGCACTTCGCAGCTATCGCTGCCGCACCCACACCGTTGTCTATATTCACTACCGCCATGCCAGGTGAACAGCTCTGTAACATCGATAGAAGAGCCGCAACACCCTTACCGCCCAGTCCATACCCTACAGAAGTCGGTACGCCTATCACAGGTACGTCCACAAGACTCGCTACTACCGTCGGTAATGTACCATCCATGCCCGCAACCACGATTATCGTAGCCACATTCGCATTAATAAACAGTTCGAGTGGTTCCACCAATCTGTGTATGCCCGCAACGCCGACATCGTAAGCCTTAAGCACTTCGCAGCCACAGGCTTCGGCAACCATTCGCGCCTCTTCCGCAACCGGTATGTCGGCTGTACCTGCTGCAATCAATCCAATTCTGCCGTATCTGGGGAATTCATAGCCCGCCTTCTTCGCCAGTATCATCTTCGCCCATTCGTTATGCTCAACCGTGAAGCCCTCAGCCCGCAATCGCGTTATTATCGGTTCAGGATTTGAGACACGACTGATCAATGCAAAACCATGCTCTTCTGCAAGTGTAATCGCGACCTCAACCACTTCGTTGGTACTCTTACCCTCCGCGAGTATTATCTCCACTATACCCGTCCTCCGGGGTCTACTGGTATCAATTATAGCGAAATCTCGTAACCGTTTTATACCTTCCAGCTTGAGTGTTTTTAATGCCTCTTCTATACTTATCTCGCCTGTTGCCACTCGTTTCAGTATCTCTTCCATCCGTCTCTTCTCTTTAACCAAATCAAGGCGATAAAGAGCGATATGAAAGCAAATAAGAATTCATAGCCCGGTGGCGTGGGTGAAATAACGGGTGTTGGTGTGGCAGTAGGTACCGGCGTAACCACTGGCGTAGCTACCGGCGTAGGTGTAGCCGTAACAGCAGGTGTCGCCACCGCCACCGGTGGCGGTGAAGGAGACGGTGCACCCGGATAATCGTTGGGATCGCGCCAATCTGTGCCTTTCAGTAGCTCCACAATGTCAGAATAGCCATCACCATCTGTATCCCGTGGTACACCGCCACCGCCACCACCGCCACCCATGCTCCTCTTAACCTCTTTTACCGTTATCGTCTCATTCAGGTCATTATTGTGCTCGTCCGATTCCACTATACAGTCAGATTGATCAACAACCACCCGGATATTAAAACTTCCGGCTGTTGCTGGCTGCCACGATGTATTGATAGTGCAATTCGATAATGCCGCTATTGAGACGTTCCCGATAGTTTTTATGAGATTCCCGTCTGCGTATAATGCCACAGAGAATTTTTTCGCATCAATCCAGCCATCGTTACGAATAACCAACCTGATCGTGACATCAGAGCCAGCAACTGGCGCATCTGGTACAAATACGATGCTGACCGGACTTAAATCCGGCAAGTTAGTTATGACCGCAGTCACATTCACAGCATTGTTCGATTCGTTCGATTCCCTTATGACTCTCTCAGGGTCTAAAACGACATTGATATTATGCACGCCCGGGGTTGCAAGCCAGTTCATTGAGGCAGTAGCAGTAGAGTTCGCATTTATCGATGCTACGGTCGTGGTCCCAATAATGGAACCGTTATCAAATAAAGCAACCGGGAAGTTATCGGCTTTTGTGCCGCCGATATTATGCACAATCACCCGCACACTAACATTTACCGAGTCACCTGCCGGTCCCAAAGGTACAAAAGACACATCAGAAGAGCCAAGAGTGAGGTCTGGCAGGGTTGCAGGACCACCATAAACCCTGATTATGCCGTTCGCTTCGCCATCTTCGTCTTCTGGACCACCATCACGCAGTTTCAGAGTTATCAAATTGTCACCATCATTATCGCCCATGGGTATCTCATACCAGTGCCGATTGAATATCCAGAACTGAGAATTCGAAGCTATGGGTTGCGGAAGTTTTATGCTCAATGTAACGTTATCACCGGGTTTAAAACCCGCGAGGGTAAGATTTAAGTAGCCGTACGTAAAATTGAGTCCTTCTGGCGCAGGAGTCGGAGGAGATGTCTCGTTAGTCGCATAATTGAAGTAACCCCGGTCAATCGTAAGAGTGATAGTCCCCGCCATGGTCTCAAGCGGAAATACTCGTATTTTCTGGCTCTTTTGCCAGCCGTTTTCACATACAAAAGGATAGAGGTCGTAATAATGCGGTACCAGGGTATCGCCGATACCATCACCCGCCATGCTATGTTTGCCAGTACCTTTGCCATTGTCAATGCCAGTATAGTCAGACCAGTAATTGCCTTCCAGGAGCAGAGGATGGTACCAGTGATTTGATAGCGCCTTATCGTCCCTTACGTTATTTCCCAGTATATTATTATGATATATCAGACCACCCCACGAGCCGTCCATGTATATACTGTAGTTGCCGCTCGCTCGAATTGTATTATCAACGATCTCACTTGTTTTAGTATATGACAGGCATAGTCCGACATCGTTGTACTCGATGGTATTACCACGAATCTCGCAGTTATGACTGTCAAAGAGGTGGATACCGATACGGTTGTAGCCGATACGATTATTTTTAATCTCACCGTTATTTGCATTATTCAGCAGAATGCCACAGCCTGTATTGTTCTTTATGATGTTCCCGGTTATGGTTATTTTTGTATCAGAGCCCGCGAGCACGATACCCTTGTTATTGCCGGTGATGTAGTTATCAGATATTCTGGCACGGGCACCGTCGACATATATCCCTGCGACACCTGCGGTTCTGAACGATATATGACTGTATATGTCAGTAGCGCCTTTTATCGTAAAGCCCTTTATCGTCACGTTATCCGCTTTGATATGGAAGACATTATCGCTATCACGAGCCGCCAGAACGATTGTCCTGCCATATCCACTATCAGAGATTATCGTCAGGTTCGGTACGTTCACCACAATATTCTCTCTATACGTCCCCTGCCTGACTATAATCGTATCACCCGGGGTGGCATTATCAATCGCATCCTGTATGTTTGAACCATCTTCCACATACCAGACAGCTCCTGACAGGATGTCTGTGTTATTGAAGCTACATCCACAGGTATTATTCGTATCATTAGCTGCCGGGTTATTGGCGTCTGCCGCTGTAACGGGCAGAACTACAAGAAGGACAAATAGCAGCGCTGACCATTTACAATCGGGCTTCCACATCTCCTGTGTTAACTACACGCACCGATAATATAAATGTTGCGGTTATGTGCTACGGCTGTGGCATTAATATCCAATTACCGCAACTCATCGCCACCGTATCGCATCCTGTCCAGCAACTCCTGCTTCTTACCCTCGTTCCAGCCACTTACCGACTGTAAATAGCCCGTTATTCTCGATATGTAGTCGAGATTCTTCGAATGGCAGCGTTCACATTCCTCTTTCAAGCCCATTGTCACGTGCGAGCAATCCAGACATACGGTCATATCCTTTGTAAAAGCGAAGTAGCCGGTCTGAGTCCTGGTTGCAATCTTCATCGCCAGGCTCTTTATACCCTTTGGATCGGGGTATCCCTCACCGAGGAATATGTGCATGATGTTACCACCGTCAACGATGGGGAAGAAGATATGCTCTATTTTTATACGTTCTGCCAGTGAGATGTCCGCACTTGGTGGCACATGTGTACCGTTCGTGTAATATACAGGCAGGTCCCGCGTCTGGTTTATCAATGAGAGCGCCCGCTCGAGATCGCCCTTCACCACCTGCATCGCTTTCTCACGGAATTCCTTATTCAAGAGGTCTGCAACCGCGAACCGCTGTGCTACAGTCTCCGCGGGCGTTCTTGAGAAACTCAGCTCCATACCATAGCGACTCGACAGTTCCTTTGCATATAGCTCCATCTCCGTCATCGCACGAACTGCAAGCCTCAGTGCTCCACGATCCTCATGCATCTGCTTACCGTAATGATACTGGACCATCTCGTTTATCCCAACCACACCAATTATGTATACCAGCTCATCAAGATAGACCGCCACATCGCCTTTCTCTCCCGTATGTGGGTCTCTCGGTCGTTGCGTGGCAAAAGGCATCCTGCCCACCTTTATGATCTTGTCCATCCAGCTCCTCTTTACCCTCAGTATCTCCACCGCTATATCCATCTGCCTCTTAAGCTCAGCGAATAGCTTGTTATCATCACCTTCCGCACGATATGCCGCTCGCGGACAGTTTAGCGTTATCACCTGCCAGCCGCCCATCGAGAAATGCTTACCGTTCCTGAAGTACATCTTATCCATAAAGTCCTCATCATCGGGCGAGCTCTTGAACGAATAAGCACAGCACTGGTAGCACGAAACGCCCTCGCCTGCACCCCTATACTCCGGTATCTTGTTATCGAAATACGGGGTCCCGTACTTCGCCGTCAGTTCAAACGCGAGATCATAAAGGTCTTCATAGGTTGGTAGTTCGGGATGCTTTCGGTTGAATTCCTCATCCTCCTCTAAAAATTGCGGTTCTATCGCTATTTCTGGTTTCGGGAAGTTGAACGGCTTGCCCCAGTAGTCACCCTTGAGCATCACGGTCATAAGTGCTTTGAACGCCAGCCGCACCTCACGTTCAAATTCGCCATAAGTACGTAGTGGCGCCTGTTTGCCGTCCCATACAGCACCTTTATATACTACGGGCTTGTCCCGCCATATCTTCGGCACGCCCGGCGTGAGCTGAACCGAACTGAATACCAGTTGCCCCCCTCGTGCTACCTGCATCTGCGTCATCTCATAAACGAACATCTGCATGAGCTGCTCAATCTCATCGTAAGACAGCCCTTCAAGATACGGCGCAATGAATACCAGGAAGTTGAAGAAACCCTGACCGCCCGCAAAATTCGTCTGTGCCGAACCCAGTATCTTAACTGCATGCAGTATCGCAACCTCGGGCTTCTTCGCGGGACCGGCAACCGACGCTTTCGTGCCCGAACCATCCGGCATCAGACCATAATAGAAGAAATAACGGAGATCCCAATCCTGACAGAACCCGCGTGTACCGAAGTATTCAAGATCATGGATGTGTAAATCACCGCTCAGATGAGAATCTGCCAGTTTCGGTGGCAAAAGCAGTAGATACTGTTCCTTGCAGATCTTATCCGCCTTCTTCTTATGGGAGGTCTCAGCATTCTCCTGTAAGTTCGCATTCTCTTTCGCTTCAAACCCCTCACCCACATCTATGAGGTGCGCATCATATACCGGTGTACCAACTCTCGTACATACATTCCGCCATTCCTGCTTCTTATAATCCTCCAACAGAATCTGATTCACGATCTCGCGTACCAGCGCACCTGAGAGCTGTGAAATACCCATCGCTTTTATCCTTAATTCCGCTTCCCTCGCTATATCCCGCGCCTCCGCTTCGGTTATACCCGGACAGCCATAGAACTCCTCACTCAATTTCGTCTCGCGTAGGAGCTGCTTCACTATCGCTTCCCTGTTCCACTCCAGCATATGCCCATCGCTGGTTCTCACCTTCGGGAACCGCAGGGCAACACCGTCAAGAGTCGTCTGTATCGTATCCCTCAACCCATATCTTCTTCTCATCTATTCTTCACCCACCCCATTCTCAATAAATTCTTTGAGTCGCTCTTTCCTCAATTCCTCGCCATCAAATAGCTCATCATGCGTGAGAAATGCATCGCCAACCTGGACAACAGGAGTGATAAGCGTGAACACACCGTTCATCCTCAACTCCGTAAGTGCCTCCGGTGTCGTAATGTCCACATCTTCATACTCCTTGCCCACAGACGCTAAAAATTCCTTCACCTCTTTGCAATGCGGGCATACCTTTGTAGAATAAACTTTTATCTTCCGCTCCATCCTCTCAAGTAATATTAGCTAAATCATGACTTAAACCTTTCTCCGTGGATTTCTTGTGGAGTTGGTGGAAAGTTTTATATACACATCGAAAGTTTTATATAGATCATACTTCCATGTTTGAAGCATGTGTAAAAAACATGTGCGAAAGAGGGGCGGATGTGCACGAGGGTGGGTTATCGGTAGGTCCGCCGCAGTGGCTGTCAATCCGGTTATTTTTGTATTACCGACTATCGTTAAAGTTATGGGGGTGATATGAATGATAAAGAGGGGGTTGAGAGCGTATCTGATTCTGACAATAGTTGTAGCAGTGCTATGCGTTTCAGCATCAGCATTGGTGGTGGATATTCATTCAGGCCTTAGTCTCACCGTAACACCCGGAACTACCACGCCCGGTGCGGTAACAAGTTATGAATTCGTAGGAGAGAATACCGCAGGATATACAGGAAACGTGAGCATTACGGGAGTTATTCCAGAGGGATATCGTATGATACCACCCGAATCAGGAGGAACGCGTATAGTGACTGCGAGACTTTACAATGGGAGTGCCGTGATTGGCAGGGTGATCATGGACTCGAATAGCAGTAATCCATCCGGGATGGTGGATATAGTTGCGACGGTGTACGTTGATGGGCAAATCTCAATAGGAGGTACAAAAAGTGTGGACTACAGCCCGGGTAGTGTTAACTCCGTGGGTCCACTCACGGCAGGTAACTTTACAATAGAGGGAAGCTTAACACTGCCGACAGATACAACCAAAGGTGCTATAAGTGCCAATTTATCATTGCCTGACGGGGTAACACTGACAAAGGTGGTGATCATAATCGGCAATTTCGTCAGGAATCCACCGACTGAAGGTGAGTATGTATTTTCGGTGGTTGTGAATAATGCGCCAGCGAACGCACCTGTACCGATCTCAAAGAAAGTACCACCAACCGCAGTACCTGCTCTTACACCGATAGGAACGCTCGTTCTTGTGTGTATACTGGGCATCGTGATAGCATTTGCAACGAAGGAGGAG
Organism: Methanosarcinales archaeon; assembly: GCA_025464325.1. Lineage (GTDB taxonomy): Archaea > Halobacteriota > Syntropharchaeia > Alkanophagales > Methanospirareceae > G60ANME1. The sequence goes on from JAODGH010000011.1 coordinate 8,354, forward strand.
AAAAACGGGGAGGGCAAGTAGTGAGATTTTCAGTACTATCAGTATAGTATCGCTCAATTCAGGATGCAGGCGCACCAAATAAGGATGAACAACAGGATAGTCTGGTTCTGTACTTGCTTACTTCTACTTCTTATACTCGTGTTTATATGGATACCGGTAGCAAGTGCACATGTACAGGAATTGAATGCGCCGGCAGAGGTGATTCAGGACAACTGTTTTGTGATAACAGGGCAGGCATCCCCGAACGAAGTGATATGGCTAAATTCGTCTTTCAGCTTAACAGTGCCAGTATCCCGTGGCGACTATCACTATGAACTCCATGGTATACAGTTTCCGGAAGGAGAAAAGAGATGCGTATTAACCGCAGGAAACGTGAAGACACTCAGGCTGTCCCTATATCCCGTATTTCTCACAACACTTAGATATCCTTTGAACGGACCGAAAGAGGCATATAACGGGGTGGCTACTCTATCGTTGTCCCTGCCCGTTTCATGGAATGGCTTTGTAATTGATGTAGCGGGTGCGAAAGACATTGCGATATATGGCGATGCCGTAGAAGATGCAACCACTGTGAATATCGAAATAACAATGTCTAAGAAGGTAATAGCAGATAGAAATGGTAATTTCGAACTCAATATAAGTACAGTAGGTGTTCCAATTGGAGATTTTGTTATATCTGCCGGAGGTATAGCAAAGACTATTAGTATTATATCG
>JAODGH010000023.1 GCA_025464325.1 Methanosarcinales archaeon
AACAGCGTTCGGCTCTCCGCTTCTGAGCAGTTGTGCATGATAGGGAACGAGTTCGTGGTCTTACCGTATGGCAGCGAAACCATCTCCGAGACTGTATTAGAGAAGATAGATAAAGTGGCAGATGCAATCCCGGTGAACACAAACATGGATAAGGTAGTTCTAAACGGGGAATCAGAACTCGTAATGATTTATGGTATGCGCAGTGAGGACATTCCGAAACTTCTGGCGAAATGAACTGAGAGTAGGAGAGAGAGCAAGAATAAAAAGTCATAAGCCACGAATCGTGGGAATATTAAAGGAACGGAGGAATAGGGTTCGATATAAATCCTGATAACGCTATAATTGTCTCTGATAAGATGTTCTCCTCTTTATACAATTCCTCTGGCTACAGCATGGTGATTGTGAAGGTGGATAAAATAGAGGATGTGGAAGAGGCAAGGAAGGCGATTGAAGACCGTGTGAACAAGCGTGATAAGGTTGTAACGGTGATGGAGCTGAAACAGATTGTTGAGGGTATAAAAAGCTTCTTCAATATATTGTCCATGTTTCTCATTGGTATAGGTTCTATCTCGATTGTGGTTGCGGGCGTGAGTATCCTTAACGTGATGATGATCTCAACGGTGGAGCGAACGAAAGAAATCGGCGTGATGCGTGCAATAGGCACGTCTAAAAGCGGGATGCTTCGTATGTTCCTGTTTGAATCGCTGATTCTTGGAGCGATTGGCGGTGTGATAGGCGCGATACTGGGCTTTGGAGCGGGTTTCCTCGTGGACGTTTTGATGTTAAAGGAAGCTTCGTATTTATTTACTCCTTCGAGCATCTTGTATGTGTTCATCGGGATAGCTTTCGGAATCGGGACGAGCGTGCTAAGCGGGCTGTATCCCGCATGGCGCGCTTCCAGGTTGAAACCAATAGAAGCGCTGAGGTATGAATAAAATAAAAGATGATAGAAGTACAAAACCTGACAAAAAGGTTTAACGGAAAAACGGTACTCAATGGCATCAGCTTTGAGGTGAAAGAGGGTGAGATATTCGGCTATCTGGGTCCGAACGGAGCAGGGAAGACCACGACCATGAGGATTATCCTGGGGCTTCTGAAACCCACTACTGGTAAAGCACTCGTTTTTGGAGAAGACCCGGGGACACGTGATGAGCTCAGAACTAAAGTGGGTGTTCTTTTGGAAAACGATGGTTTATATGACCGGCTGTCTGCGTATGAGAATCTTGATTACTACGCACAGCTCTATGGACTCTCCGACGGTGCAGAACGAAATAGTAAGATAGAGGAACTGCTGGACTTCGCGGGGCTTTCTGACAGGAAGGATGACCGGGTTGGCGAGTTCTCAAAAGGAATGAGGAGGAAATTGGGTCTTGCAAGAGCGATAGTACACGAGCCTGAAGTTCTGTTCCTGGACGAACCGACGTCGGGACTGGACCCTGAGGCGCAGATAATGGTGAGGGAGCTGATACTCCAGCTCTCAGCGAAGTGGGGTGTTACAATATTCATCAATACTCATGACCTCGATGAGGTGCAGCGGATTTGCACGAAGATAGCGATACTCCAAAATGGTGAGATAAAGGCGTACGACACGGTCGAAAATTTAAGGTGCAAGATGGGAGAACCACGTATTGAAATCACCCTTTCAGATAGTAAAGATGCAGATAAGGCATTGAAGATCTTAAAATCGCTTGATTCCGTATCCGATTGTGAACGAGAAGATTCGAAGCTAACGGTCGTGACACGTGCGGATACGCAAAGTTCAGCGATTCTGAGTGCGTTGATGGAGAATGGCATAGGAGTGGAAGAAATGAAGCGAGTCACCAGGTCCTTAGAGGATGTGTATCTGGATATTGTGCGTAATGGGAGGGAAGAATGTATAAATCATTGATCGTTGCGAGAAAGGAATTGAATGGTATAATAAAGACCCGGAACATGTTCATAGGACTATTTTTCGCGATATGGTTCAGTGTGATGACAGCACCGGTGGTCAAAACCACCGGTTCTGCTCCGATTTATGCGCAATTTGACAATCTGCTTTTCTATATGGTGCTGATGCTGGGGATGTTCATGGCATATCTCTTCACCGGACTGGTATTTTTCAATGAGAAGCGGGAAGGTGTGATAGAAACGTTATTGTGCACGCCTTTAAGTCTGCGAGACCTGTGGCTGGGTAAAGTGGTGGGTATTACCATACCTGCTTACTTGATTGCTTTACTGACTGCTGGTCTGATAACCGTAATCGGAAATATCGGTTCACCGATACCGGTACTGCCATCACCGCCCGTTGTATTTCATATCATATTCGTGGTGCCGGCGTTCATAGCGGTTACTGCAGGTCTACTGGGGTTCGCACAGCTTCTGCTGGGCATGCGCGAGAACAGAATACTGAACCTCGTGATATTCTTTCTTGTATTCTTCCCGCTGTTCTTTGCCAGGAATGCAATTCGCGGGTACACGCTATCGTGGTTCGTTATCGGCGGTTTGATGGCATTGGCGCTTATTTTGCTGGCGTTTATACGGTATTTGACGAGATACCTGAGCAAGGAGCGGATAGTTACGAGTATAGTATAACGAACAAGGGGGGAAGAGCGAAGGAGAATGTAAATGTATAAACGTAAATATTGTGGTGGTATTTAATGATGAAGAGGAAGAAGGAGGGTGTGAGAAGTGATTTATATTTTGTAATGTTTGTCTGTAGTCTTGCCTCTAACCTGCTCGTTCAGCTGTTCATTCCCATGACCTCGCTTTTTAATACATTAATATTTGTTGTAACACTTTTCTCAACGCTCCTTTTTCTATATTTACTTGTTCTCAACAGCATCGTCATTAAACTCACTAAAGCCAAAATGCTTCTTTTTTGCCTGATATTCCCAGTTATAATGTTCTTTGCATTTTGGTTCGGTCTGTCGGGTTATTGCGATTTGCTGAACCTGAGCAAAACAGGTGATTGTGGGCTTGTAGCTATAATAGTCCTTCCCATCACAGTTATCGTTGCAGTGGTAGCCCCTGTTATTACGATGCTAACAAGGAGGAGACACAGAAGATATACCATAGGGTAAAGCAGAGGGGAGGTGAGAAAGTGGCAATCGTCGCAACAGCACGGCACATGGCGGAATCAGTCTTAACCATGCACCGATAAAATGCGAAGAGATGAATGCCGATATGGAATGTTCACGGTATATGGGGCTGGGGCGCAGTCTGAAAGGAGGGGGCATAAAAAGAAATGAAGAAGTAAGGTTAATATGAACTAAGGATAACGTATATACGAGAGGGTGTTTTTCAGAGATGAATGTTTGGATAAAGGCTTTATTGGTACTTGTTGTGTTGATTGTTGCTGTAAAAGCATCAGCATACGTAGCAACAGGAACCTCGTATGTGTGGTTTTCTCAGCAGTCGGGAAGTATGGAGCCAAATATACATAAGGGTGATTTGATTTTGATACAATCATCGCAGCGTACAGACATCATAACCTGCGAAGAGGGTAAGATACGCGATTATAGATCGTTTAACGATTACGGAGATGTAATTATATACCAGCCGAACGGTAACCCATCTGCAACACCAATACTGCACAGAGCAATATCATGGGTGGAAAAGGGAGAGAAGATGCCAAATGGTGAACCAGCTCCTCATGGAGGATACATTACCAGAGGTGATAACAATGCATATCCTGATCAGAGCGTATTCGGGATTGAGCCAGTAAAACCCGAGTGGGCTATAGGTGTGGCAAGGGTAAGAATCCCGTACCTGGGGCTTATGTTCAATGGTGTGGGCAGCATGGTTATTATATACGCCGGGATATATGCAATTATTCTGGCGTATTTAATGAGAAAGAAAAAAATAATAGACCGAACTGAGGCGTTTTGAGCTCGATATGTGTCAAGAGTGGGAAAAGGAGTTCAAATGGGTAATATTTTATCATTTAAGAATTTATACCACTATACGGAGCGTTCTATCCGAAAGTTCGTTTGTTTGCATGTACTTTTGGTGGGGATTGTAGTATCGCTGGGCATCAACTCAAAGTGGGATTTACAGAAGATTGCTGGATGGTATCGTGGATGGGGCTAAAATTGGAAGTAATGTGCGCCTGCTGACGATAGTCTCGACCTTTTTATCATATATTATTTTATTGTTAGGGGGTGATATCGGGCTATGAAAGAATTGATAATCGCATCGGCGGCTTTTGCTTTATTCATTCTGTGTCCAAGGATGGCAGGTATGACAAAAGTGATCTCAGACGCGAGCCATACGAAGTTGATAGAAGTAGTGGTTCTTGGCACCGTGGTTGCACTTCCGCTGATAATCGCAATGGTATTGATCTTTGCACGATACGGACTCATGGCAGCACTGGCATTCGCGGTACTCACTGACTTCGCATCCGCGTTACTGATGCGTGAGATAAGCATGAAGGCGGGTCTGGAAACGCTGATAATCGCATTGTTTGTGCTTATCGGCGTCCGAATAGCGTCAATTGTGTCAGGATGGGTTGGTTGATATGAGCGTCTCTACTTCCTGAATCGCGCTCAGAACGGTGATACCGTCCATCCTCCTCAATTTATCCACGTTCTCCACATCCTCCTTCCGTATCCGCAATTTAAGATCGCGCCCGTCAGGTAGTCTGGTAATTATTTCTCCCACCTTCTGGTCCACGGGATAAATATACACGGGCACATACGCCTTTATTGCCTGTGCTGCGGTATTGGTGACCAGAGTATCAGCGATTCCATGCGCGATTTTAGCAACCGTATTCGCAGTAGCAGGTGCAATAAGTACGAAGTCGTACCTGCCAAGCTGGATGCGTCCAGCCAGGAACGGAGCATTTGGTCCCTTCTCCGTACTCACCTTTGTGAATTCCTCCTTAACCGTATCGAATAGCCGATAGAACTTCAACACCGTCAAACCCTCACGCGAGAGATAAACATCTATCTCCGGCTCGTACCTGTGCTTCAACTCCTTCATGAAATTCACACATTCCTCTATCCGATCCCCGGAACCCGTTATACACCACGCTATTCTTGTGCTATTTCTATTCCTCATCGCTCTTTTACCTGGTTACTGACCTCTATCAACCTGTCAACGGTCTTATAGAGTGTCTTTAGTCCTTCCGTATCGCTCCTGACACCCTCCACACCTTTATCTCTCGACCAGAATGTCGCACCGAGATTCGCACCAAACGAGCCGCCGCCTACCGGTATCATCTCATTTATCAGATAGAAATTGAGTATGCCCTGTATCGCGAGTTCCTGACCGCCCATACGGTCTCCACCGTCTGCAATCGCCGCACCAACCTTACCACGAAGCGCATGCGGGTTACGTGCAACGAACGCTCTCATACGATCGAGTATGACCTTTGCCTGACCGCTCATCGTTCCCTGATATACCGGTGTGCCAATGATGATCGCATCAGCCCACGCGAAGCCCGAATACACCTCGCTCATCGCGTCATTATGGATACACCCTCCCTCTCTTATACAGTGGTCGCAATGTATACAGAATATAAGCTCCTTGTTATGTGCGGAGAAGTACCGCGTTTCCGCTCCCTTATCCGCGGCATATCTCAGCCCTTCTCGCACTATCCAGTCGGTTGCACCCAGTCTTGGACTCGCGGAGACACCAAAAACGCACGTCATCACCAACTTCGTTCCGATTCGATTCACTCGTGTTTTGAATAGAACTGCTCCTGGATATCCTTACCCAGTCTGCCTATCGCGTCTGAACGGCACTGGCGACAGTGTGTCATCTGTTTCACATACTTCTGACAGCGGGCTTGCATCTCCTGTTTCTCCTTCTGTGTCGGCGGTTTGACATTCGCGAACTTGTATTGCGGTATGAGCGGCATGATGTTCTGCATATAAACCCCCATCTCGCCTATCGTCCGGGCTATATCCTCAATATGGTGGTCATTCACCGTTGGGATGTAAACGGTATTCACCTTCACCAGTATCTTCCGCTTCAATGCCTCTCTTATGCCCTCTAACTGATTCCGCAGCAATATCTCCGCAGCTTCTTCGCCTTTGTATATCTTGCCATGATAATTGACAAACGAGTATATGAGCTTACCTATAGCGGGATCGACCGCATTCAGTGTCACCGTTACCGTGCCGATCTCCAGCTCCGCTATATCTTCTATACGGTCGGGTAGCAGCAGTCCATTGGTGCTCAGACACCGCATCAGGTGCGGAAATTCCGCTTTCACCAGTCTGAAAGTCTCAAAAGTCTCTTCGTTGTATAGTGGCTCACCCGGACCCGCAACTGCAACCACCTTTATGTAATGCACCTTCTGCAGCACTTCCCGCACACGTTCCAGCGCCTCCTCCGGTGTCAATACCTTACTCGTAACCCCCGGACGCGATTCATTCACGCAATCGTACTTACGAATACAGTAATTACACTGGATATTGCATTTCGGTGCCACCGGCAGATGCATCCTGCCGAAGAGATGACATGCGTTCTCACTGAAGCACGGATGCTCCTGTATCTTACGCAGCTGTGACGCATCCCATGGAACCTTCGACCCTTCTACCTCGGTTACAGATACATGCTCTGAACTATTTGCAGCCATGTTATAATACCGCCTTCTTGAACTCTTCCATACCGATTTCCTTGATATACCGACCCAGTCGTTTCCTGGTACCGCTATTCTTATAGTAGTTTATTATTCGATCGGCGAGTGCTGTAGCTTCCTCGTCGGTCAGGTTCTCTGCTACCACTTCCGCAATCGCAGGTGCTGCACCGGCAGAGCCACCAGCTACTACTTTCCACCCGTTTGGCATACCAATGAATCCCAGATCCTTTATCCACGATTCCGCACAGCAATTAGTACACCCGGATACACCGATTTTGAATTTAGAGGGGAGCTCAAGCCCGTGATATTTACGATCGAACTCAAGTCCCAGTTTCACAGCATCCTGCTTCCCTCGTTTACAGAATGTTGTACCCGGACAGAACTTTATACTGCGAACGCACAATCCGATTGCATAACCTGGTGGCATATCGAGGTCACGCCACGCGGATTCTATATCACTCTCCGCTATACCAACAATTGCTATACGCTGTGCCGATGTCAACTTCAGCGCCGCTGCATTGTACTTCTCCGCGACATCTGCTATCTTACGCAGTACGGAAGGCTCACAGATGCCACCGGGTATATGTGGTGCTATCGCATACGTCTCATAATCGCGTTGAACAATCGCGCCTTTATCCAGCAGATCTTTCTTCTTCTCTTCGCTCATAATCATCACGCTCCATAGGTAATTGTGATACCTGTATTATATTATTAAAGATGATGATAGTATAGTTCTTTATAGATATGCGTCGATGGTCTAGGGGTATGACTTGGGCCTTCCAAGCCCACAGCCCGGGTTCAAATCCCGGTCGACGCATTATTTTAAAAAACGGTTCGGTCGGTTTAAGGGCGTTTTACAAAGTTTTACAAACGATGCAAAAGATGTTCACAAAAAAATGTTTACACACGATCCACGACTTAAAAGCCAAGAGCTTCTTCGATCCTGCCCAGCTCCACACCGGTTGTCTCGACACCAGCCGCATAGCCCTTCGTGTTCGCGAGCAATGCAGCACCTATAAGTGGTACACCGAAATTCACACTGCCTATCTCTACCGGCAGCTGGAATATCTCTTCCAGAAATTCCAGTTCAGAATGCGAGGCATTCTTATGCGCGAGTACACCGCGATTCGTCACCACTGCTGCCATCCCTACTGTCTTTAAACCCGCTATTCTGCCACGATAGACCTCGACGTCCAGGGTATCCTTTACTACCTTCACCGCTTCATCCGTCAGTTCGGGATGCACAAGCGCGACATGATCATTTGCAAGTATAACGTTACCCGCCGCTGTTATCTTATCGCTATCGGGCAGGCGTGATATCTCGCAATCCAGCCCATACTCAAATGCCGAGTTCTTTATCTGCTCTATCTCGGATTCCAGAGCGTATTGTGAGACGACGAAACCCTTTGAGTTACCCGCTGCAAGACACCCGACAATAGACATCTCCGCGATATACGCCTTTATAACCCGTACCTTCAACGCCTGCTCCAGTTCCCCTACCAGCCGCTCAGGCACATGTGCGGGCAGAAGCAGCAGAGATTCCGTACAGACCGCGAAAATACCTATATATGGACTATCATCAATAACGAAAGTCCTTCGCAGTGCGTTCATAACAGTCATTCTACAAGCTCTGCTCTAACCGTCTCTTCGTCCTCCTTCGTCACCCGCACCCTGACCCGAGAAGGGGGCTTCTGGGCACCACGAGACCATATCCTCTCGTTTAATGAATTACCAATAACCACATAACTGGCTTTTGTATGCCGTAGCAGGAAATCCCGCACCAGAGCTATCGCCCGGTTGCTCCTCTTCCATCTCGGCGCCTTCTTCACATCCCGTAGCGGTATCGTATAGATACGCTCACCTTCACCTCGCTCTTCCATATCCTCTACATCCCCTCGTTTATACCTTCAGTTTAGTCCGTCTCCAGTGTCTTCGTTTCGGGTGAGTGGACACTCTCCTGTTCGTTTTTACCATTATCCATGCAGGTACACGCCTGTTCTGCCTGTTCGCTTTACAGAGTCGGATCTTTCTGCCTATGGTGTTCTTACCTATTGCCATATAATAATTAGTTTAGAACTCCCTTATAAATAAAGATGATATGATGCAGGATAGGAAAGATATACTATTACCCGTGTTTACCCGGCTCGGTGATTATGCAGCAAAATACGGGGTGATTTCTGAGGGGGAACTGAGGTGGCTGATCAGGGAGGCACTGAAATCACTCACCAGAGATGACCGGGCGGAGCTGGAGAAACGCCTGGAGGGTGATTTGGAAGATATTATATTCAGGAGCATCACCTCACGCGACGATAAGATATCTCTATTCTCGCCCGATATGCAGACGAAGGTGAACTATCAGGGCGAGATATTCTACTGCCTGCCCACACACCGATACATGAGTGCGGAACTGGAAGAAGCTTTTTTGCGCTGGTCGGCATTAAAGAACCCGGTGGATACGCTGAAAGATGTTGTTATTGAATTCATGAATAAGGCAGGTTATCATATACAAGAGCAGAAGAGTTCGCTTCTGTCCGGGTACCGGTACATAGAGCTATTTGCAATTAAAAGCAGCGAGAAACACATACGCATTGCGGTACTGTCCTCGATCAAGTTCGTTCCGCGTCTGATGAATGATGCAATTACTACCACGATTGATGCTATAGCGGTACCGACGGAGAGTACTCCCGCGCCTTTCATCTCCTTCTTCCGCGAGTACGATGTGGGAGATACGGTGATATGGGTGGTAGATGTAGAGAAACGAACGTTAGATCCTTTTATAGGTATCGCACCAGATGATGATATAGAGGCTAATTTCGCCAATCCCGAGAAGGCGCGTAAAGCCGTGAGCGTGTGGATGAAGAAGATGAGTATGCTGGATTTTTGAATTCATGCGCACGTTATGTAGTAAGTGTAGTAATAAGGGGGTAGGATATGGCAAGTAGAAGAGGCAAAACGGTAAAAGAGGACGATAGATGGAAGCGGGTGCTTATAGGTACTATTCTGGCACTGATAATGGTGGGTTCCGTAATTGCACTCATGACCCACATATAATAAATAATGAAATAAATAATGACAAATTGCGGTCTGGCTGGGTAAAGTGCCAGGGTAATAAAATCTGTAAAGAATCTGTAAAGATAAGATAAAAAGGTATAGAGAATATAGGTAAAAGGGGGTATTTTTCAGAGATGAAGAAGGTAGTGCTGGCATATTCCGGTGGTCTGGATACCTCGGTCTGCATTCCACTGCTCAGAGAGCATTATGGCTATGATGAGGTGATTGCTGTTACAGTGGATGTGGGTCAGCCGGAACAGGAGTTGAGAGAGGCGCAATCGCGGGCGGAGAAGCTGAGCGATTCGTTCGTGCTGATAGATGCGAAGCAGGAATTCGTTTATAATTACATCTTCCCGCTGATCAAAGCAAATGGCACCTATGAGGGGTATATTCTTGGTACGGCAATTGCAAGACCACTGATAGCGAAGCATGTTGTGGCGGTTGCGAAGCGAGAGGGTGCGGATGCACTTGCACACGGCTGTACAGGTAAGGGTAACGATCAGTTAAGGTTCGATGCGGTATTCAGAACGTCCAATCTCAAATTGATAGCGCCTATGCGGGAACTGTGCCTCACGCGGGAAGAGGAGAAGCGATACGCGAAGGAGCATGGCATAGCATTCGAGACCGATAAGAGGTGGAGCATAGATGAGAATATATGGAGCAGGAGCATAGAGGGCAGTGAACTGGAAGATCCTGCCGCAGCTCCACCTGAAACGGCATTTCAGTGGACTGCTGCGTTAGATAATACGCCAGATACACCAGATGTGCTAAAAATAGGATTTGAAAGCGGGGTACCGGTATCGATCAACGGTAGGGTCCTTGACGGAGTAGCACTCATAAAGGATCTGAATGCGATTGGCGGTAAGCACGGCATAGGCAGGACCGATATGATAGAAGATCGAGTTCTCGGCTATAAGGCGCGCGAAGTTTATGAACACCCCGCAGCCACTATACTGTTAGAGGCGCATCGCGATATCGAGCGGCTTGTACTGACAAGAAACGAACTGAGGTTCAAAGATATGGTCGATCATACATGGAGCGAGCTGGTCTACCAGGGTCTGGTCATGGATCCGCTATTCGATGCTCTCAATGCGTTCATAGATAAGACGCAGGAGAAAGTAACCGGGTGCGTATACGTGAGGTTGAGCAAGGGTGTTGCTCGTGTCATCGGACGTGAATCACCGTATGCACTATACTCAAAGGATGTATCGTTTGACATAAAAGGTGAGCAGAGCACTGCCGAAGGCTATTCCATGTACCACGGATTCCAGTCGATACTTGCAGCTATGAAGCGCCGTCCACTTTAGCTGTCCACCGCGCCCTCTATTTCTTTATTTCGACTTCCATTGTGGTATCTATCAGTCTATCGAAGTCTATCTCCTTGTCCCAGCCCTGGCGTTCGAATATGTTCATGAACCCCACACCGATGATCTTTGGGCGCTCATCGCCTGATAACTCCTCTATCATTCGTTTAACATCCTCGGGCGGGCAGCCGAACTTGGGCATTGCGAGACCACCCAATATTACAATCGCGCCGGGGTTGCCCGGATCCCCTTTCTCATTTACCACGCTGTAGCCTATATTCTCTATATACTTTATCTTCCTCGCCTCATTCGTCATGGCTCTCGGTACATAGAGCATCTCGAACCCCATGTTCCGTACGGTATAAGCAAGCAGCTCGATGAATGGTGTACAGACCGCAACAGAACCTGTAAAAACCACCTTGGAACCCTCTTTTACTTCATCCATCACGTCTTTAAATGCACCTGTGAAACCAGGTATTCCTCTACGCTTCTCCATTTCTCATACCCCCTTATTCTAAGGAGAAGAAAAGATGACATTCATAAAAATAGTTTGTGCATATTCTGCGGGGTGGTTTCTGACATTGGCTATCTGATGCAACTAACTGACATTGACTATCGGATACAACTAATGCTCTTGGAGCCTCAAACATAAGTAGTTCTGTTTAAAGGGCAAAGAAAAAGCGAAGAGTGTTCAATTCTGCAACACAGCAACTACTGATATATATTTAAATACTACAAAAGTTATAGTAACATCCACGCAAAATGGCGAAGAGGCATAGTCCAAGGAGAGGCTCATTAGCATTTTCACCGCGTAAGAGGGCAAGGAGTGAGACCTGCAGGATAAGGCGGGAGCAGGTAGTGCCGGGTAGGCAGATCCAGGGGTTTGTGGGTTATAAAGCTGGTATGACTCATATCATTCTGAATGATAATTCCCCTAATAGCCTCACACGGGGGATGGAGATATCCGTTCCTGTTACGGTGATAGAGACCCCACCGGTGAAGGTGGTGGGTTTCCGGCTTTATAAAGATACGGTATATGGTAAAGTCGCGTTGACAGAGGTACGAACAGACAGTAAAGGCGGTAATAATGGTGTAGATCTATCTGATCTCATCAAAACCGATGGTGTGAGCGTCAGATTGATAATATCGACATTACCGGAGCTTGTGAGTGGTATACCGAAGAAGAGAGGGGAGTTGATGGAGCTGAAGATGAGTGGCGTGCCAGAAGACGACCTCGAATACGCGCAGAAGGTACTTGGTACGGAGATAAGGGTGAGTGATGTATTCAAGGAGGGAGATTTCGTGGATGTCACGGCTGTGACGCGCGGTAAGGGTACCCAGGGTCCTGTGAAGCGCTGGGGTGTTACGATACAGAACGCAAAGGCACGTAAATCAGGTAAAGGGCGTCATGTGGGCTGTATTGGGGGCTGGCGCCCACGGAGAGTCAGGTGGCGAATACCTCAACTTGGGCAGACGGGCTATCAGCAGCGTACAGAATATAACAAGCGGATACTGAAGATAGGCGACGATGGGTCAGAGATAACGCCAAAAGGCGGATTTTTGCATTACGGGCTGGTGAGGAATGAGTATTTGCTGGTCAAAGGCAGCATTCCTGGTCCCAAGAAGCGATTGATACGAATATCGCATGCTATACGCCCGTATCCGAAATTGGCGGCACCGGAGGTAATATATATAAGCAGGGAATCACAACAGGGGAATTGAGGAGATGGCGGAAGTAAAGATAGCGAAAGTGCGGGATTTATCAGGTAATATTGTACGTGAGATATCACTGCCAGGAGTGTTCAGAGAGGAGTTCCGACCTGACCTTATAAAGAAGGCGGTACTTGCTATACAGTCACATCGGCTTCAGCCGAAGGGTACGAGTCCGCTATCTGGCAGACAGACCTCAGCAGAGAGCTGGGGCGTAGGTAGGGGCGTATCGCGTGTACCCCGTATAAATAACGGGCGACGGGCGGCACGCGTGCCACAGGCTGTCGGTGGCAGGAGAGCACATCCGCCAAAGGTCGAGAAAGTACTCAAACTCAAGATAAATGATAAGGAACGACGAAAAGCCATAAGGTCGGCTATTGCAGCTACTGCAAATCCAGAACTCGTGAAGAATAGAGGACATAGGTTCGATGAGGACGTGGACCTGCCTATAGTAGTTGATAATGCGGTAGTCACACTGGATAAGACGACAGAGGTAGAGGAGTTCTTCAATACTATCGGCATAGGGGACGACCTGTTACGAGCGCGGGTACGTAAGGTGCGGGCAGGGCGAGGTAAGATGCGAGGCAGGCGTTACAAGACGCGGAAGAGTGCATTGATCGTTATTTCGGGTGATGAAGCGCCGGATATAAAGTTAACCTCAAGTGCGAGGAATCTGCCGGGCGTGGATGTGACATATGTGAATGCACTGAATGCCGAATTACTTGCGCCGGGCACGCATCCCGGCAGGTTGACCATATGGACCGAATCGTCAGTTATGAAACTCGGTGATTGATATGAGCAGGATATTGAAGTATCTCGTGGCTACGGAAAAAGCAACATTTATGATCGATATGGAGAACAAACTCCAGTTCATAGTGGACATGAAAGCAGATAAGCGTGCGATAAAAGCAGAGGTGGAACGGCTATTTGAGACGCCTGTGAAGAGTGTGCGGACGCTGATAACGTTTAAAGGCGAGAAGAAGGCGATAGTGGAGCTGGAGGAGGCAGGTAAGGCGAAAGAGATAGGTACTTCTCTTGGTATATTAGCATAAAATTAAGAGAAATGGGAAAGAGAATATTAGCGCAACGCAGAGGAAAAGGTTCACCGGTATTCAGAGCACCTTCGCACCGGTATAAAGGTAACCTGGAACACGTGCGAGTACAGAAGAACGAGACATTGACCGCGAGGGTCGTTCAGATAGTGCACGATCCCGCAAGGAGTGCGCCTATCGCACGGATAAGGCTGGATGGAGGAGAAGAGCGGTTCATTATTGTGCCAGAGGGTGTAGGAGAAGGCGAAGAGATAGCTTACGGTGAATCCGCGGCTATAAAAGTGGGTAACACACTGCCATTGCGCTGTATCCCCGAGGGCATGGCGATATGTAATATTGAGGGTGATCCCTGTGACGGCGGCAAATTCGTACGGGCTTCGGGTAATTACGCCACGATCGTCACGCATGAGGATGAGACAAAGAGGAGTCTCGTGATAATGCCAAGTGGTAAGAAGAAATGGTTCTCGTGGGATTGCATGGCGACGATAGGCGTGGTGGCTGGCGGTGGTCGGACTGATAAGCCATTTGTAAAGGCGGGTAAGCGTTATCACAAGATGAAGCCACGAGCAACGCGGTATCCAAAAGTAAGGGGTGTTGCAATGAATCCGGTTGACCATCCGTTCGGTGGTGGCGGGCATCAGCATATTGGTAAGCCAAAGACACCTGCACGGGGTGCACCACCGGGCAGGAAGGTTGGTAACATAGCAGCGAGGAGGACCGGATATAGACGATAAAAGATAAATAGGAGAAGGAGCAATTTAGTGATAAAAGATGGCGAAGAAGAGAACAAAAAGTACACTGAAGCGTAAGGAAGAGGAATTCCGGTACAGGGGTTATACGATAGCGAAGCTGAGGAAGATGAAGCTGGAAGAGTTCATGGCGCTATTACCGGCGAGGCAGCGCAGGAAACTGAAGAGGAAGTTGAGAGAGGATGAGGAGAAATTGCTGGAGAAGATAGAGCGCCGGGACGAGGTCAGAACGCATCTCCGGGATGCGATTGTGCTACCGAGTATGGTGGGTAAGAAGATAGGGATACACAATGGCAAGAGTTTCGAGTATGTGGAGATAAAGCCGGAGATGATCGGGCATTATCTGGGCGAGTTTGCACTGACGAGGAAGAGAGTGGTGCATGGTGCAGCGGGTGTTGGAGCGACGAGGTCTTCTAAGTACGTACCACTGAAGTAGAGATGGGCAGGGTAAAATATTCTCTGGATTCTGAATTTGTGGATGAAGATACAACCGCGAGAGCTATGGCTTATGAGCTCCATATCTCACCGAAGCACGCGTACGAGATATGCAGAGCGGTTAAGGGTATGAGTGTTGAGGAAGCGGAACGGTATCTGGAAGCTGTTATTGCGGGTCGGGTGGCTATTCCATTCAAGCGGCATAAGAAGAAGGTGGCGCATCGTAGAGGGTTGGATAAATGGTACGCGGGCAGATACCCGGTGAAGGCGACCGAAGCGATATTGAAATTGTTGCGAGCTGCGAGAGCGAACGCAGAATACAAAGGACTCGATGGTGATGCGATGCGGATATGGCATATAGCAACGAAGAAAGGTCGCACGATCGAGGGTATAATGCCAAGAGCGTTCGGACGTGCAACGCCCAAGAATACCGATACGGTCACGATAGAAGTGATATTGAAGGAAGAGGGGGAGCAGAGGTAAGTGATAGAGAAACTGTTTGTTAGAGAGGGTATAAAGAAGGTTAGACTGAACGAATTTTTCGAGAAGGAGCTGGAAAGAGCGGGTTATGGCGGTATGGAGATAAAACGAACGCCGATGGGCACGCAGATAACGCTGAAAGTGGAGAAGCCGGGTATGATCATCGGCAAAGATGGCAGACGAATAAAGAAACTGACGGAGGAAGTGGGCAAGAGGCACGAACTGGACAATCCTCAGCTGGATGTACAGCCGATAGAGGTACCCGATCTTTGCGCAACGTTGATGGCAAATCGACTGGCAAAGCTGATAGAGCGGGGCTGGCACTTTAGAAGGGCTGGCAGGTCCATGTTGCAGCGAATAATGGAAAAGGGCGCACTTGGGTGTGAGATAGTGATGTCCGGCAAGTTGAAGGGACCAAGAGCGCGGATGGAGAAGATTGTGGACGGTTACATAAAACACTGTGGCGAGGTAGCGGAAGAGATGGTGGATCGCGGCTATGCAATTGCCAAGGTGAAATCAGGCGTCATAGGTGTGCAGGTATGGATAGTGAAACCAGGGGCGGAACGACCCGACGCTTTCCGTATAATAAAGAAAGACGAGCCCGAAGAGGAGTCGGGTGAAGAAGAGATAAAAGAAGAAGTAGTGAAAGAAAAAGAAGAAAAAGAAGAAAAGCCCGAAGAAGAGAATAATGATAATAGGGTAGAATGAGCATATTTAGAGTTGAAGATATAAGGAAGATGAGCGATAAGGAGCGAAAGGAGGAGCTTGAGCGGCTGCTCTCTGATTTATTGCGTGAACGTGGCATGGTTGCAACGGGTGGTGCAGCGGAGAATCCGGGCAGGATAAGGGAGATAAGGAGAGCGATAGCGCGATTAAAAACGGTTGAGAACGAGATAAGAAAGGGTATAAGATGAAAGAGGGTAAGATGAGCGCGAGTACACAGATCTGTGATAAATGCGGTTTACCGATAGATTTATGCATATGCAGGGAGATAGCGAAGGAGCAGCAACTGGTCAAAGTGACGACTGTGAAACGGCGATTTGGCAAGATAACGACGGTGATAAAGGGCATAGACGAGAAAGAAGTGGACCTGCGAAGTCTGTCAAAGGAGTTGAAGTCGCGATGTGCATGCGGTGGTACGGTAAAAGAGGGCTGTGTGGAGTTACAGGGCGATCATACGTCAGAGGTCAAGCGGGTATTGCGCGAGATGGGCTATCGTCTGGAGGATGAAGAAAATTGAAGAGCTACTACAGGGGGAATTGATAGGGCTGATGATAGAAGTAGAAGAGAGTAGTAATAAGGACATGATAGGGCTGCGGGGCAGAGTAGTAGATGAATCGAGGAATACGTTCGTAATAGAGACGGCACAGAATGAAGAGAAGCGAATACCAAAAGCAGAAAACGTATTTATCTTCTCGTTTGAGGATGGTGTACGCGCGAGGGTGCACGGCAATATGCTCATTGCGAGACCCGAGGACAGGATAAAGAGGGGTGCAGCACGCAGATGAAGCGGGATATAGGAATAGATGTCCGGGAGCCAGAAGGAGAATGTGACGATGTTAACTGTCCGTTTCATGGTAGGCTACCGGTCAGGGGTCAGATAATTGAGGGTGTGGTCGTGAGTGACCGTGCAGATAAGACGGTTGTGGTACAGCGTTCATACCTGAAGAAGATCTGGAAATACGAGCGGTATGAACCGAGACGGTCGAAGATTCATGCGCATAACCCACCATGCATAGCCGCGAAGGTCGGAGATATCGTGAAGATAATGGAATGTCGTCCGCTGAGCAAGACGAAGAGTTTTGTGGTGGTGGAAAAACGTCCGGCGGAAAGGGCTAACTGATAAACGAAACTTCGTTATTTGTCGTCTTTACTTTTATTCCTTATATTTTGACGACTACAAATCAAAAAACATTTAGTTTTGTCAGATTATATTGGTAAGCATTATGGTCAAAGAAGAAGGGGAAGGTAAAGAGAAGATAAGAATAGCACAGGTCTCTTGTGGTACTGTATATGGACTTGTGCAACATGAGATAGAGCGTGCAGCGGAGGAGATAGGCGCAGAACTGGTTATACCCGAGGTTGATCTGGACTATGTAGCATCAAAGACCGAAGAGTTTGGCTATGATCTGAAGAACAATTATGGGCTGAGCGTTGCACTGGCGAGGGGCTATGCGATAGTGGAGGGTTTGTATGATGTTGATGCGGTGTTTATCGCGGGCTGTCACAAATGCCCGCGTGGTGCGGTCATACGTACAGAGATAAGACGAATCATACAGGAACGTACACGGTTGCCAGTAGTCATGTATCCTTTCACCGAACGAACGAAAGCGGGCGAGCTATTAACGCGTATGGAAGCGCTCGTGACGATAGTGCGCAGGCGATGGATACTGGAACGTACCAGGCAGGAGGGACTCACAGCGGGTATCGATTCCGGGTCCACAACAACAAAAGCGGCGGTAATGCTCGATGACCAGGTACTCAGTGCAACGTGGTCACCCACGCGAGAGGTACTGGCTACCGCAGAGAAGGTATATGCAAAGGCGCTGGAACTCGCGGGTGTTAAGATGAGCGATATAGAGGCTCTGGGAACTACAGGTTATGGCAGACATGTGATAGGGGAGCATTTCAATGCGGACCTGGTGCAGGAGGAGCTGACGGTGAACTCCAAGGCGGCGATGTATCTCGCAAATATTGAGAAAGGCGAGGCTATGATCATCGATATCGGTGGTATGGATAACAAGATAATAACGGCAAATGATGGCATACCCGATAATTTCACGATGGGCGGTATATGTGCCGGGGCATCGGGTAGATTCCTGGAGATGACAGCTCGTAGGATAGGGGTGGATGTGGTCGAGATGGGCAGACTGGCACTGGAAGGTGACCCAGACAAGGTCAAGACCGATAGTTATTGTATCGTGTTCGGTATTCAAGATCTTGTGGCTGCACTCTCAAAAGGCGCGAGACGCGAGGATGTCGCAGCTGCGGCGTGTCGTTCCGTGGTGGAACAGGTAAAAGAGCAGCTACTGCAGGAGATAGATCTCAGACAACCGGCAATAGAAGTTGGCGGTACTTCGCTCGTGGCTGGTGTGCCGAAGGCGATGAACGACGTGCTGGGATTTGACGTTATTGTACCGAGGTATCCACAGTACATAGGCGCGATAGGGGGCGCATTGCTATCCTCCTCGTTCCGGTAGGTACGTGGTTCATAACTTCACCAGTTTGACGTCGATGATATTCGGCACTTTTTTTATCTCTTCCATTATCGCGGTATCTACGCTGCTATCCACATTGAGTACCATGATAGCTTCACCACCGGCTTTTTCACGCCCTACCTGCATACCTGCGATATTTATACCATGATCGCCCAGAATGGTGCAAACCGGTCCAATAACCCTCGGCTTATCTACGAATGAGCAGATGAGCATGAAGCCTGTGGGGGTAGCATCTATACGGTGATTGTACAGTTTCACTATCCGCGGGTCATCTTTACCGAATAGCGTGCCAGAAACGCTGTTCTTTGTACCGTTGCACACAGTTGTCAGTGTAATAAGGGAAGAGAAGTTCTCAACACCCTCACTTTTGCTCTCTGTAACCTTAATCCCAAATTTCTTCGCCATCACCCATGCGTTTATGTAGTTCACACCATCGGTGAACCGGGATAGGAAACTCTTCAACATTGCGCCCGTAATCAATCTCGTATCTATATTCATCATGCCAACTTCACCCTCGTACGAGACGTTGAACTCTGTGACGTGATGAGATTCTTCTATCAACTGTGCACCGAGTAATCCCAGCTTCTCCGCCAGTACCAGATAGGGCTTTACGGTGTTCAGCAATTCCTCTTCCACGTATATCATGTTCACTGCGTTTCGCACCGGTTTATTATTCAGTGCTCTTATCACTTCCTCCGCAATGACGATCGCAGCAGCCTTCTGCGCCTCCTCGGTCGAAGCACCTAAGTGTGGTGTGACCACAACCTCTTCGAGATGGAGCAATTCACTGTCGGCGGGTGGTGGCTCCTGTTCAAACACGTCAAGAGCGGCACCTGCAACTTTACCGCTTTTTATCGCTTCCACCAGCGCATTCTCGTCTATTATG
The DNA here is from genome assembly GCA_025464325.1 of Methanosarcinales archaeon. Lineage (GTDB taxonomy): Archaea > Halobacteriota > Syntropharchaeia > Alkanophagales > Methanospirareceae > G60ANME1. The sequence continues at coordinate 19,451 of JAODGH010000023.1, forward strand.
CCACCACGTGCACAATTAATGACCCGCACGCCTCTCTTCATCTGTTCAAACTCGTCCTTGCCTATGAGATGATACGTAGCTTTTACCAGTGGTGTATGAACAGTGATGAAATCAGATGTAGAAAGCACATCAGAGAAGCTTAAAAGTGTGACACCGATCTCACTCGCCTTTTCGGGTGATATGAAAGGATCATAAGCTACAACTTGCATGCCGAGACCTTTTGCTCGCTTCGCCACTTCGGTACCCACTCTACCCAGACCGATTACACCAAGTACTTTGGCGTTCACCTCCACACCCATGTACTTCTTCCTCGCCCATTCCCCGGATTTCAATGATTGATTAGCAGCAGGTATGTTCCGTGATAGGCTGAGCAGCATGCCGATGGTGTGTTCTGCCGCGGATATGGTATTCGCCTCCGGGGCATTAACAACCATTATCCCGCGTTCTGTAGCAGCTTCCACATCTATGTTATCTACACCCACACCCGCTCTACCTATAACTCTCAATCTTGTACCTGCTTCTATGACCTCTCTCGTCACCTTCGTGCCACTGCGTACGATCAACGCATCGTAATCTGATATGAGCTCCTTCAGCCGCTCTTCGCTCACACCTACCTGGATATCCACATCACCAAACTCCCGCAGATTCTTTATTCCCTCCTCTGAGAGGTGGTCGGTTATCAATATTTTGAACTTATTGTCCTTGTTCATCATCGCTCCACCTATTATTAAAAGAATGGTTAAATTAATAAAGAGAGAGCAGATGATCACCGCCGAATTGATAAGGGAAGTGACACTGACGATCCTGAGGAAAGCGGAAACAAGCCTGCCCGGAGATGTCAAAGCGGCATTAATGCGTGCATATGAGAATGAAACAGACAGGATAGCGAGGGTAGAGTTGAAAGCGATACTTGATAATATAAAACTTGCCGAGGAACTGCACAGACCCATGTGCCAGGATACGGGCATTCCTCTGTTCTTCATCAAGCTCGGACGCTCTTCCATCGCACCCGATGACATAGAAGCTGGTATAAGGCAGGGTGTGGAAGATGCAACGGAGGAGGTACCGTTACGACCCAATGTGGTGGACCCTCTGACACGAGAAGGTGCGGGTAACACCGGTAGAGGGATACCCCACATCAGTTATGAAGCTGCAGGTATAGATGGATTGGAGATAACAGTAATGCCAAAAGGTGGAGGTTCCGAGAATGTTGGCACTTATACCATGCTAACGCCCGAACAGGAACCCATGAAGAGGATAAGAGATTTTGTGCTTGACGCGGTACTCGCGGCTGCGGGTAAACCATGTCCACCGACGATCATCGGTGTGGGTATCGGTGGCTCGGCAGATATAGCGATGTGGCTCGCAAAGGTGGCATTGCTCAGACCCGTTGGTGCGGTGCATCCAGATGCAAAGATAGCACGGATGGAGCGTGAATTGCTTGATGCAGTGAATAGCCTTGGTATTGGACCCATGGGACTGGGTGGCAAAACTACCGCGCTTGAGCTCCATATAGAAACCGCAGGTACGCACATAACGAGCTTGCCGGTTGCAATCAACTTCCAGTGCTGGGCTGCCCGTAGAGCATCTGCAAGAATACATAACGATGGTGCAGTGGAATACCTGTGACCGTTTTTACTGCCGGTTGGATGATTTTTAAAAATAAATATAAAAAGGAGGTGATTAGTAGGGAGGCATACCACCCGGCATACCACCACCATATTCGCCGCCACCACCGGCGCCAGGTGGAGGCAGACTCTCTCGTTTTGACATTATTACATCGTCTATTCTGAGAATCATGACCGCTGCTTCTGTCGCTGATTCTACTACCTGCTTCTTCGTCCTCAACGGTTCGATCACTCCCTGCTGCCACATGTCCACTATCTTACCGGTGTAGACATCGAGACCCGCGGTCTTCTCACCATGCTCATGTGCCGCCTTTAACGCTACCAGCATGTCTATCGGATCAAGCCCCGAATTCTCCGCCAGTGTCCTCGGGATTATCTCCATCGCTTCCGCGAATTTCTCAACCGCCAGCTGTTCACGTCCCTTTAATGTCGATCCGTATTCCCGCAATCGCAGAGCCAGTTCCGTCTCCACTGCTCCACCACCCGCAATCGCCTTACCATCTTCTACTATGCACCCGACCACCATGAGCATATCATGTAACGCTCGCTCGACCTCGTCCACTATGTGCTCTGTTCCACCACGTACGACGATAGATACGGCATGAGGGTTCTTGCAGCCTTCTATAAATACCATCTTGTCGCCACCCACTTTCCGCTCTTCTACCAGACCGGCATGACCCAGATCTGACTCATTCAGCTCGTCCAGATTGGTCACCACTTTACCACCGGTCGCTTTTGCCAGTTTCTCCATATCGCTCTTCTTCGCGCGTCTTACCGCCATAATGCCCTCTTTCGCCAGGTAATGCTGCACAAGATCGTCTATACCCTTCTGACATATAACCACATTGGCACCGCTATCCTTTATCCGCATCGCCATCTCACGCATCTCACGCTCTTCCTCGTCCAGAAACGCCTTCAACTGGTCCGAAGTGGTTATCTTCAGTTCTGCACTCGTCTCCGTCTTCTTAACCTCAAGCGAAGCATTAATCAATGCTATCTTCGCATCTTCTATCCGGCGTGGCATTCCTGGATGCACCACCTCTTTGTCCAGTGCTATACCCAGAACCATAAGAGTCTCTCTCACACTGCCCCCTGTCTTCTTCTCCACATTTACATTATCAACATCGACCTTCTTCTTGCCACCGTGCTCCGTCTCTGTTATCAGCTTAACTGCTTTCACCGATATTTCGGCGAGGAAATCACGGGACGTCTCAGCGAATTTGCCGGTTATCGCGGTCTTTGCCACCTTCTTTAATATGTCATCGTCGCTCGTATCAACACTCACAGCCATCTCATCAAGAACTTCCTTCGATTTCTTCTCCGCGAGTCTATAACCAAGAGTGATGACCGAAGGGTGTAATTCCTGCTCAAGTAGCTCTTCCGCCTTCTTCAGCAGTTCACCACTCAGAACAACTGAGGTCGTCGTACCATCACCAGCAACCTCGTCCACTGTCTTGGCTACTTCCACCACCATCTTCGCCGCCGGACTCTCTATCTCCATCTCCTTCAGTATCGTTACACCATCATTCGTTATCACAACGTCACCAAGGGAATCTACGAGCATTTTATCCATCCCTTTGGGTCCCAGAGTGGTGCGAACTGCAGAAGCAACTGCTTTTGCCGCATTTATGTTCGCACTCTGCGCATCTCTGCCCCGCATCCTCTCACTACCCTCTCTCAATATTAATACAGGTATTCCACCAAGTGCTGCCATTTTTGTACCTCTTTCCTTTTAGTTTATTCAACCTCTTTTATTTTTATAAAATATTCAATTATACCTATAAATAGCTTTGCTTAATCGAGAGAGAAGAAAAACGGGAGTAAACGATTATATGAGGCTGGTAATGAAATTTGGTGGTGTAGCAGTTGCCAATGGCAAAAAGATAAACGCTGTCGCCGATTTGATAAAACGAATCCGGGAGGAGGGGAACAAAGAGCTGGTGGTTGTCACATCGGCACTGTTCAAAGTCACCGATATGCTGCACGAGAATGCGATAAAGATAGCAAAAGAAGGAGAAATTGAACATGCAAAGGAGTTTGTGGCGCAGATACGTGAGATACACGTTCGGGTGGCTGCAGAAGCGATCGCCGATGAACAGATATTGGACGAAGTGAATGCAGAGTTAAAAGATAGAACAGGCGATCTGGAGAAGGTAATGATCGGTATCAGCCTCCTTGGTGAGTTGAGTGCTCGATCATATGATTATATCGTATCTTTCGGTGAAAGACTGGCTGCACCGATAGTGACAGGAACTTTGCGATCAAAAGGCATCGATGCTGTCCATCTCTCAGGTGGTGAAGCAGGAATAATAACCAACGAGGAGCATGGCAATGCGCAGCCTGTTCCGGGTGCTGAAGATGCGATACGAGCGAGGATCATACCTCTACTGACACATGGCAAAGTGCCCGTAGTCACGGGCTATATCGGTGAGACGGAGAAAGGGATTACAACCACACTCGGCAGGGGTGGGTCGGATTACACCGCGACACTTATCGGAGCGGCGATAAATGCTGATGAGATCTGGCTATGGAAAGAGACAGAAGGCATAATGAGTGCCGATCCGAAGATAATATCAGAAGCAAAGAAGATACCGTATATATCCTACAGGGAGGCGATGGAACTATCCTATTTCGGCGCTTCTATTTTACACCCACGCGCGATAGAACCGGTTATGGATAAGAATATTCCCATCAGAGTGAAGAATCTGCTGAAACCCGATGACGAAGGTACACTTATCGGTAAGGAGCCAGAACATACCGAGAAAGTGGCAAAAGCCATCACTCTCATCGAGAATACTTCCATCATCAATATCGCAGGCAGTGGTATGAAGAGCATATCGGAAGTAGCAGCTCAGGTATTCATTGCTCTTGCGGCAGAGAATGTGGATGTCATAATGATAAGCCAGGGCTCCTCTGAACGGACTATATCGATTGTTATAGATGGTTCACAGTTGAACAGAGCAATTGATGCCATAAAGAAGGTGAATTCATCCGGAACCATTATACGCGACTTCACATCCAATAGCAACGTCTCGGCGGTTGGTGTGGTTGGCGCCGGTATGGCAGGCACGCCGGGAGTAGCTGGCAAAGTATTCTCCGCGCTCGGTAACGAAGGTATAAGCATACGGATGATCTCTCAGGGCAGCTCCGAGTACAACATATCTTTCGTCGTCAGGCGGGAAGACGCATATAGAGCGGCACGAGCCATACACGAGATGTTTGAGATGGGAAATGAGTAACACCCTGAAACTGGTGCTATCAGTTCTCGCGCTTGTGGTTGTGACGAATGGCATGGTAAGCACCGTTACAGCGACCGATACGAATTTATGCGTGCTGATTGCGGGCAAAGCAGATATACTCAATGAAGAGCTCGGAATGCTGAAAGAAGACCATCCCATACTCAGCTCTCTATTTGGAGATCAGATGGTGGCATTACATACCGATGATGGTCAGACAGTGGGATTAAAACTCACCGGATTAAATGTGGAGGAGATATTTTGTGGTGAGCCGGATAACACAACTGTGGACATTTATGCCAGTATAGATACGGTCAAATCCATAAAAACGTGGGAAGAGTTCTTAAAAGGATGGCGTGACGGTAGAATAAAGGTGATTTTCAGAAATCCCGTATCAGACCACCCGCTTGTATCATATACACTCATGGCTATGAGCTTTCTTGGTTTTGGGGTATTTTATTATTTCACGGGGAGTTATCACAGCACTAAACGTGTCCTATTTGCAATGAGTGCTATGTTGGGACTGACCAGGCATGAAGGTAAGGGCGAGATAGAGATAGCGACTGAACGGATGCTTATCCGGGTCATTGGCTGGGAAGGAAAAGGTTATAAGCCCGAAAAGGGGTATGCTCGATTGCTGATCGGTCATAGCTATCTGCTGAACTGCCAATTTATACCGTTGAAGGAGTTCAGACACGTAAAGCTAAAGCTGAGATACGATGATAGCAAGCTGAAAATAGCGGATGATGTGTGTGATACAGGGCTACCGACAACAAAGACCTATGCGGTCAGTACCAGATCAGAAGCTTTACCGGAGCTACAGTTCAATGCTACTGACTTCATATTGATTGATGCTGAATGGGAAGACGGTGTGAAGGAAGAAGGAATCATCAGGATTCCCGTTGTTATCAACCGCTATATATGCGATGGTATACCATATGCAGCGGGAAACACTATCAAGTGGCTTGGTGGTATTCTGGGCAGTATGGTGCTCCTGGCGAATACCATCAGTCTGTTGATCAGTATCATTATCAGGTATATCTGACTCTGATCAGTAACTCTGCTCCATACATGTAAGGATTTATATGCGGGTATTAGCAAAGCTAAAAGTGAAGAGATGAGCCATTTGTATTTCGGTGGTGTGGACGTGGTAGAACTGGCGGAAGAGTACGGGACTCCCCTATACATAACGGACGAGAACAGGTTGATATCGAATTTCAGGAGTTACAAAGCGGCATTTGAGGGCTATTATGATACTGATATTTACTATGCAGTGAAGGCGAACGGTAATTTAGCGATACTGAAGCTACTGGCACGAGAAGGTGCGGGTGCCGATGTATTTTCGACCGGCGAACTTCAACTGACGAAGCTGGCTGGCATAAAAACCGATAAGATACTCTTTAACGGTAATTCCAGGAGTGATGAAGATCTAATCATGGCGGTGGAATCCGGTGTGAAAGTCTCCGTGGATTCGTCCGACGAATTGAATGCACTGGCAACAGTGGCTGAACAGCTCGGTAAAGATGTGGAGATCGCTATACGTGTGAATCCAGATGTATCACCGGATGTAAATCCCAAGATAGCCACCGGTCTTAAGGAATCGAAGTTCGGTGTCCCCTACACCGGTATAGTTGAGCTATGCAAATCGGCAAGTAATAAGCGAAACATATCGCTCGTGGGCTTACATTGCCATATCGGCTCGCAGATACTGGATGTAAGTGTCTTCAGTGAAGCGGCGGATAAGATGCTGGAACTCGTTACGAGCCTGTATGAGATCGGCATAGAGCTCGAATTCGTGGATCTCGGTGGTGGGCTTGGTATAGCATACCGACCAGATGAGATAGCACCTACACCCGCAGATCTTCGTGATGCTATATTACCCGCATTCGAACGTGCAGAGATAGCGCCCCCTAAGTTGATATTAGAGCCAGGAAGGTCTATTGTAGGACCCGCATCAATACTCGTGAGCCGTGTTAATGCAGTTAAGCGCGCATACAAGAATTTCGTAGCGATAGATGCGGGATTCAATCTGCTGATAAGACCCGCAATGTATGATGCATACCATGAGGTAGTGGTAGCAAATCGGTATAACGAGCCGTGTTCCGAAGTGTACACCGTGGTTGGACCTATATGTGAATCCGGTGACATAATTGCCCGGGATAGACGGCTGCCCGCTGTAAGAAGGGGTGATCTAATCGCGATATTTGATACGGGCGCCTACGGGTTCTCCATGAGTTCGCAGTATAACGGACGCCCGAGATGTGCGGAGGTGCTGGTCAAGGACGGGCATATTGATCTGATAAGAGAAAGAGAGAGTTTTGACGATATTATACGTAACCAGAGGATCCCACCGAGGTTGGTGCAGCAGGCATGAGGATAGGTATTTTAGGTCCTGCAGGGACGTTCTCGGAGATAGCGGCACTGAAATGGTTGCGTGGCAGGAAGGCAGAGATGCGTTACTATGATACCATAATGGATGTCTCGGAGGGCATATTGAATTATGAGGTGGATTACGGTATAGTACCGATAGAGAACTCCCTGGAGGGATCGGTTGGTGAGACACTGGATGTCCTGGCGGGCGAGAATGCGGAAGTCAGAATGCAGATGGTGGGTGAGATTTTAGTACCGATAAAGATATGTCTGCTGGCATCGAGCTACGATTTCGAGAGGATAAGGAAGGTGGTCTCGCATCCACATGCACTGGCACAGTGCAGACGATTCCTGCGTACGAGATGCCGGGGTAAAGATGTGAAAGCCGTGGATAGCACCGCAGTAGCCGCAAAACTGGCATCATCTTCGGACGACATAGCAGCTCTGGCATCAGAAACCGCAGCGACTGTTTATCATCTTAACATAGTGGAAGAGAACGTGCAGGATCGTGAGAGCGTGACAAGGTTTGTGGTACTCTCGTCCAAAAACCCGCGGGTTATGCCCACCGGACGCGATAAGACCTCCATATTGATATATCTCAGGGATCGTCCCGGTGCGTTATACGATGTTCTGGGCGAATTCGCCAGACGGGGTATAAACCTGACCAAGATCGAGTCCCGACCTTCAAAGCGGGCTATGGGTGATTACATGTTTCACATAGATTGTGAGGGGCATAAGGACGATCCGGAGATAAGAGCAGCACTTAACGGTGTGAAGAAGCGAGTGGCGATGTTAAAGATTCTTGGCTCTTACCCGAAGGCGGAGGCACTTAACTAAGCACTCTGGCTAATACAAGACATCAAAAATGTAAACTATTTATCATGCTTGAGTCTAACCAGTATAGTGATAGAAGATGGAAGTGATATTGAAGCTGCTCAAGGAGATATTGCGGCTATTGGATGAGCTGGACGAGGATGAAGTGTACAGCAGGATACAGTTTGAGCAGTGTGTGAGAGCGATAGAGGACGAACTGGGTACATGGTTGTTGTCAGAGGGCACGATCTTATTTCAGGGCTCCTGATTCTTATCGAGCCCGTGGCAAACCTCTTTCAATATATTATTTAACCTGGCAGTTAATCCTCTTATTATCATGATTCGTTCGCGATGCACGGTATGTGGCAGACCTGCCGTATACAGGTGTAAATACTGCGGTGACACACTCTGCAGAGAGCATCTGCCACCTGACAGGCACTGGTGTGTTGGTATCGGTTACGAGCAGGATAGGCGACCGGGCAGAATCTTTAATACCGGTATCTTTCGCATATTCTACCATAATTATTCCTACATACTCATGAGTATCATCGTCTTATCGTTCATTCTACAATTGGTCATTCCCGGCTACACGGATTTTATGATTCTGAACCCCAACACTTTAACGAGCAGACCATGGACTCTCATAACGCATATCTTCCTGCACTCCGTCCAGCGACCTGAGCATCTCATCATCAATCTACTCGTCTTCTTCTTCTTCGCACCGCTGCTGGAACGCCGTGTAGGTAGCAGGAAATTCCTGCTTATATTCCTGCTATCGGGCATCTTCGCCGGGTTGGGCTACTCGTTAAGCTCCGCCAATCCCGCTCTGGGCGCAAGTGGTGCGATAAGTGGAATTCTTGGCGCTCTTGTGATTCTTATGCCGCGTATCCGTGTGTATGTTTTCCCGTTACCTGTACCGTTAGAGCTGTGGATGATGGTGATTCTATTTGCACTGTATGATCTCGTCAGTATCGGTGCCCCGGACAGGATAGCACATACCGCGCATCTATCAGGGCTTATATTTGGGCTATTTGCCGGATGGCTGGAATCACGGTATTAAGTTTTTAAGGGTGTATGCTCATACAAATAGTGAGATGCATCTCAATCTTGCACATAAGGAGGTGAAGATATGAGTGGGGATATAATATTCTCCCTGAGAAAACTCGCGTTGCTCGGCGCCATTGAGCAACCGGTCAAATTATCGTCCGGACATTTCGCGGCTATTATTAAGTCCAGCGTGCAAACCGCGGCGAGACGGCTACAAGAGCTCGAACGTAAAGGGCTGGTGTATCGTAAGATAATTGCTGATGGACAGTGGATAACACTGACAGAGAGAGGTGTGGCGGAACTGAAGAAGGAATGTTACGAATATCAGGCTATCTTCTCCAGCCCGAACCTGGAGGTGGAAATCGTCGGGCAGCTGGTTACGGGTCTGGGCGAGGGTAAGTATTACACCACTCTGGAGGGTTACAAGAAGCAATTCGAGTCTAAATTGGGGTTCACCCCTTTCCCGGGGACATTAAACCTGCAGCTTGACTCCCATAACATAGAGATACGCAAGCGACTTAACTGGCGGAAAGGTATTGAAATACCCGGTTTTGAGTCCGAGAACCGGACATTTGGCGGTGTCCGATGTTTCTCCTGCACGATAGTGGAGCCTCCGGCGGAAGGCATAAAGAGCGCTATCATTATCCCGGATCGGACACATTATCCAGATGATGTCGTGGAGATAATCTCCCCGGTTTACCTGCGCTGTGAACTCAAGCTGGAAGATGGTGATATTATAAGGACAAAAGTGAAGATATGAGAGTGATACCGGATTCGGTGAGGAAAGGCATCGAGTATATAAGACGGGGCAAAATCGTTTTGATCTATGATGCCGAAGATCGTGAAGGTGAGACCGACTTTGTGATGCCCGCAACCATGATGAGCCCCCGTGACGTGGCATATTTCAGACGTGAGGCTGGTGGGCTTATATGTGTCGCTATTCATCCGCTTGCCGCAGATAAATTCGGGCTTCCTTTCATCACAGACATACTGAGACATTCACCTCTGAGCGGACTGGTTGAAGATAATGGAGATCTGCTATACGATAAGCGCTCTTCGTTCTCACTCTGGGTGAATCATCGCGATACTTTCACGGGTATAACCGATAGAGACCGTGCACTCACGATAAAGAAGATAGGAGAAGCGGTAGCACAGGTGTTGAACGGTACTTCATTCGATTTCCAGGCGTATTTCCGAACTCCCGGGCATGTTGCAATACTGAGAGCGGCAGACACACTGCTCGATGAGAGGCAGGGTCAGACCGAACTTTCAGTAGCCCTCGCGCTACTCGCGGGTATACCGCCCGCGATGGCGATCTGCGAGATGCTGGACAGTGAGACGGGATATGCAGTATCCAAGTCGGATGCGATGAAATACGCAACAGGACACGATAGCGTATTCATAGAGGGCAGGGATATAGTCGCAGCATACGGGTACATGACGGGTAAAAATTAACATTTAGTGTTATAATTCACAATTTTTTGTTACAAAAAGAGGTTAACCATACAAAATAGTCGAGCATAATGGGGCGTTCCACTGTTGTTATGACTTATCTGCGGGTCAAATGGTTCCGCATCGTTAACGAAGCCAGTTCGGTACCGAGTATGAGAATCGCCTGCTTGTGCTCCTCTTTGCTCCGATGCACCTGGAATGGAGAGATGCCCAGCTCGTTGTATTTCTCAAAACTGCACTCCAGCCCGTTTTCTTCACAATACTTCTTCAATTGAGCCAGAAGCAGATGCAAATGCACCAGCTCTTCTTTCTTCATATAGTTATAACCTGTACATTTTGTATATTTAAATGTTTATGTGCGATTCTGTAACTGACCTGTTCTACCTCCAACTATTCTCAAAAAAAATCACCTCCTGTTCTTTTTAGTCTATTACCCGCACTCTCCAATCTGGGTAAAGGCACGGAGGAGTGAAGGCGAACAGGGGATAGAGATAAAGCGTTTCGGGAATCCATACTACGTCTATCGGTCCACCACGTACCGGGATAGAGAAGCGAAGAAGCGGCGTAAGAGATCGACATATCCCGGTAAACTCGATAAAGAACGCGGGTTACTCATTTCTCCCGCCCGGAAGCATCCGTCAGTACACAGAGCGA
>JAODGH010000046.1 GCA_025464325.1 Methanosarcinales archaeon
CACTAAGCATGGTAGAGAAGAGCATAGCGGAGATAAACGAGCGAATACGTGATGGAAGCGTTCATGTGGTCACTGCGGACAAAATGAGCGAGCTGGTGGAAGAACTGGGTGCAGAGCGGGCGGCGCGGGAGGTTGATGTCGTTACCACCGGTACTTTTGGTCCTATGTGCTCTTCGGGCGTGTTTATCAATTTCGGTCATGCGGATCCACCGATAAAGATGCAGCGAGTATGGCTGAATGAAGTGGAGGCGTATACTGGTATCGCTGCAGTTGATGCGTATCTCGGAGCCGCGCAGCTATCCGAGGATAGAGGCGAGGAATACGGTGGCGGACATGTAATAGAGGACTTAGTAGCAGGGCGGCAGGTGGATCTGAGGGGTAAAGCCTACGGCACAGACTGCTATCCCCGTAAGGAGATAGAGACAACACTATCGATAGAGGATCTGAATCAGGCGATAATGGTGAATCCAAGGAACGCGTATCAGCGTTATAATGTCGCGACTAACTCGACCGAGCGGACTCTTTATACCTACATGGGGACATTATTACCGAATTACCGGAACGCTAACTATTCTGGCGCCGGTGCACTATCACCACTGATAAATGATCCAGATTACGAGACAATAGGCCCCGGGACGCGGATATTCCTGTGCGGCACAAAGGGCTATGTGGTGGGGATGGGAACGCAACATGACCCCACTAAAGGCTTCGGTACGTTGATGGTCACGGGTAATCTCAAGGATATGAGCCCTGAATTCCTGCGAGGTGCAACCTTCTTTGGTTATGGGGCAACGCTCTACGTTGGTATCGGGGTACCCATACCCGTATTGAACGAGCGAATAGCACTGAAGACGGGAATACGGGATGCCGATATCAAGACCGAAGTGCTTGATTATGGCGTCTGCCGACGCGAACGTCCGGTACTGCGCGAAGTTACTTACGAAGAGTTGAAATCAGGAACGATAGAGATACGGGGTAAAGAAGTACCGACCTCGCCACTCTCCAGTTTCTTTATGGCGAATCGTGTGGCGAAGGAGCTGAAGAGATGGATAGAACGCGGCGAGTTCCTTCTGACACTGCCTGTTGAACGTCTGCCCCGTGATACGCCTTTAAAGCCGATGAAACAGACAAAAGAGCTACCTCTGGTCAAAGATGTCATGATACGCGAAGTTAAGACGATAGGAGAGGACGCCACCATAGCAGATGCCGCTAAATTGATACTGGATACCCAGAACACGCATGTACCGGTCGTGGCAAAGGATGGCAGGCTGATCGGGATAGTAACTGCCTGGGATATCTCAACTGCGGTGGCGCAACGGCATGAAGGTCTGGCAGAGATAATGACGAGGAAGGTGATAACCGCCGACGAAGAGGAGCCCTTAGAACTGGTAATACGTAAATTTGAGCATTACAACATATCAGCATTGCCGGTTGTTGACTCTAACAGGCGGGTTATCGGAATGGTAACAAGTGACGAGATAAGCAAATTGATAGGCAAACGCAGGAGATGGGAATGGAAACTGAATCTCTAAAAATGTAGTTCGGTCATAACTTTCATGCTCGCAATCGCACCTACAATCAGACTCGCATAGTACGTGCTCAATCTCAGCAATAACGTGAATAGCCCAAGCAGGGGGGTACCCACAAGCGTATGGTAGAGATATGCAATGCTGATCTCAGATATGCCACTGCTGCCCGGGCTCAATGGTAGTGCAGCAATAATGAGGATGATGAATTGTGCCGCGACGGAATAAATCCAGAACGGTTCTAAGCCCAGCCCGAGCAGCAGAAACGACGGTATCGTGAATTCCACAAACCAGAACGTGATTGTGAGTATAAAGGCGATTATCAATGTTCTCTTACCTTCACGCTGGATTCTCTTATGCGCTTCATGGAAATTCTCCAGCTCCTGATAGAGCCAGTTGCGCACCCGTTCCATCTTGTGCACTTTTAGCTTTGAGAACAGCCAGTTAATGACATGTTTCAACTTGTCGGGCTTCGCCAGCCCATATGCGATCAGTATAACACCGAGCAGCAGGAGTATGCCAAAAGTTGTGAAGAATAACGAATGTTTTGGTATCACAGTTCGAAAGAATATGAAACTTATCGCGGCACCGACCATACCAACGATGAAATCCAGGGATCGCTCACCGACTACGACCGCGGTACTGTCGCCCACCGTGAGACCATTTCGTTTCAGCAGGTATATACGTACAGGTTCACCACCGAATTGAGACGGCGTTATGCACGCAGCGAACAGGCTGGCGAGAACTATCTTCACCGATTGCGTGTAACTCAAATCATCGCGTGCACCCACAAAATCACTCAGCACCTTCTGCCTCAGGCTCCATATGAGCCATGCGAATATGTGTAAACTAAGAGCAGCTATAAGGAACAGGGGATTGATAGCTTTAATCGCCTCGAAAGTTGCGGATGTTATGCGGTAAGGCGAGAACATGAGGATATATACGAGTGAGAGTATGCTTATAGAAATAGAAGATAGGAGTAACATCGTCTTACGACTTTCCATAAGTTAAAGTTTGAATCTGAGATTTAATTATTTGTTCAACACCAGGCCGCCAGGTCACGTACCTTTATATATGCCTTATTTCATGTGGAATGAAGGAGTGGAAAATATACCGCTGGAACGCGGGAACGTGCGGGGCAACAGATAAGTCAATGTTCAAAGCAGCCGTGCAAACTCTTCGGCTGCTTCCTTTAGCCTGCCATTATGGTTCTTTATTATCTTAACAGCCGCACCGGTGAGGCATGAATAAACCGTTGACATCGCTCGGTTCATGAACTGGTGCTCTTCTATGTCTGATAAATCCTCCACATCGCGCTTCCGTGTCTTGTCGCTGTGCCTACGTTCGATTATCTCCTCCGGTTTTGCTTCTATAAGCACGAACAGATCGGGATTCAGTTTCCTCAGTACGTATTCTGGCAGTCCGGGGAGATAACCCTCGGGTGTCTTTATCGTACAGTGGGTATCGATTATAATGTGTTCGTCTCTTCTCCGCCATTCTGCTATCTTATCGCACGCATGCAACTGTATCTCACGCTGTTTAGACACCGATAGTTTACGCAATTCATCACGCATACGGACAATACCTTCATCGAGAGCCGCCTCGTACATTACATCCCCGTAGTTCCGCACACGGTATTTCTGTCCCCCCTCTTTCAGGTTCAATGCTTCTTTTATTACCGTTGAGGACCCGGAGCCGGGCATTCCAGTCACAATCACCAGTGTCATTTTCACCACATTCCTATCTTACACACATGCGCTTTTAAATTATGCCTGTTTTTTTGTGCTCGGTAATGAGCAGTTTGAGCAGTTGCTCCCTGATAACGTTCGCCTCCACACTCGTTCGCTTACGCGGGCGTTTTATGCTGATATTCATACATTCTACAATACGTCCCGGTCTAGCCGACATCACAACCACCCTGTCTGCGAGATAAACCGCTTCATCAACGCTGTGTGTGACGAATAATATGGTTTTACCGGTCTGTTGCCAGATCTGCAACAGCTCCTCCTGCAGGATGTTCCGCGTCTGTGCATCCACGGACCCGAAAGGTTCGTCCATCAGGAGAATGGATGGCTCGGTTGCAAGTGCTCGTGCAATCGCCACTCGCTGTTTCATACCACCGGAGAGTTCATGTGGATAGTGATTCTCAAAGCCCTCCAGTCCCACCAGCTCGATGTACTTCTTCGCTATTTCGCGCCGCTTTGCCGCTTCTATACCCTGCATCTGCAGTCCGAATTCCACGTTCTTCAATACTGTTCGCCACGGGAATAGCGAGAATTCCTGAAATACCATGCCCCTATCGGGTGATGGACCCCTCACTTCCTTACCATCTAAAATGATCTTACCGCTGGTTGGATAGTCTAAACCCGCGATCATTCTCAGTAACGTCGTCTTCCCGCATCCTGAAGGACCAATAATACAGAGGAATTCGCCGGGTTTCACTTCGAGGTTTATATCCTTAAGTGCCGTTATAACGCCCTCCTCTGACCTGAAGACCTTCGTTACTCCTCTAATCTCCAGCTTATGGTTCATAATTATCCCTTAACTATCCCCCGCTTCCATTTAAATAACCGCTCTTCAACGAGATATCGGAATAAACGATCCAGACAGAGCGCCACCAGACCAAGAACAAGCATGTATGCTACCACGTAGTCCATCTGATGTAAAAAATAGAATTTCTGGAACAGTCTGTAGCCGAGCCCACTCTCACTCACACCGAACATCTCCGCTGCCACCACACACATCCACCCCACTCCCATTCCAACTCGAGTGCCGGTAGCGATGAAAGGGAGCGCATAAGGGAAAGCGACATACTTTATCAGTTTCTTATCGTCTATGCAGCCGAGCACTCTGCCCGTCTCCACCAGTACCTTTGGCACATTGCGAAAACCTGTGTAGCTATCGATCAGTATAGGGAAAAAAGCGCCGATGAATATGATAAAACCCGCGGCATAATGCGTCAGATGGAACCATACCATCGCGATGGGTATCCATGCAAGTGGCGGTATCGGTCTCAGGATCTCAATGATCGGATCCACCGCTCTGAATATCTTCGGGGACCACCCCATACCCATCGCCAGAGGTAATGCTACCAGAAACGCCAGCGACAGACCTATAAAAAAATGAAGCAGACTGATCGCTACATCCTCTATTAAAAGATGCCTGAGCATGTAAATAGAAAAAATAACGGCTGAGAACCGTGGTAACACCAACGTGTTCTTTATCACGTACCCAGCCATGAACTCCCAGAGCAGGATAACCGCAATCAGAAGTCCTAACCCCGGGAGATTCTCTCTTATCTGCGCATTCATTTACCCGCCATCACCTGGTCATAGAAACTGGTATTAAAGATTTTCTCGCGAGTTAGCATTTCCGTGCCTTTACTTTCGTATCTCGCTTTGTTCAGGTTATAGATCACTTTTGCATATTCTTCACCTGATTCTATCTCAAGATGCGGATCGTGAATCCATCGCATATCTGTTACCGCTATCGAGCGTTTTATCGTTGATACATTTGCATGCTCCCACTTCGCATAGATCTCCGCTGCTTCATCTGGATGCGCAATCTCGTATTCCGTAGCACGGATATGCGTTCTTATGATCTGCTTGAGCAACTCCGGATGTTGTTTCATCATTTCACTACTTGCAACAAGGCAACAGCATGCATGGTTTGGCCACATCGAACCTGACCATTCAACGATCACACCATTACCCTCCTCCTCAATTATAGTGGGTGTGGGGCTCGGGAGGAACACCGCATCTACCGTCTTTGCACCAATAGCAGTGGCAGCATCGCTCGGTCCCATCGCTTTTATGGTAACATCCGTCTTTGGATCTATTCCGTTATCTAAAAGCCATTTCGAAAGTATCGTGTGCTGAATGGAGCCTGGCGGGAACGTACCGATAGTCATACCCTTCAGAGAGCTGGGTCCCGAATAATTACCTGCAAGCTCCGGACGAATAACCAGCGCGGACCCGTTCATCTGGACGCCTGCAACAATCCTCGCATCCAGCCCTTCATACATCGCCGCAATAGGCGGTGCAACACCAACATACGCTACATCAAGGTCACCGGAAAGCATCGCGTGCATCTCCGGAGGACCGGAAGGGAACTCTTTCATTTCAACCTTCTCTATACCGAATTTTGCCAGGTCTTCCTGCCACCAGCCCTTCTCGTATGCTAACATAGCTGCGATCTGATGCGTGCTTGGCTGATAGCCAATGGTGAGGGTTGTCTTCTTCTCTTCTATGCAACCTGCAGAGATCACAGCCACGGCGATCAGTGCCACAAAAATCATGCCTGCTATGGCTCTCTTTTCCATACAATCACCCCCTAACGTAGAATCATAAATTTGAATCTATATATGCTTTTCTATAATCGCACATATAGATGTACTATTGGGAATACCGGTACGCTTTAGCGCATAACTTATTATAATTCTGTACCAATATTTTACACGCTATTAAAAAATATGGGGGAGATGACCTGGGCGATATGGGTAACGGGTCTGCCGGGGAGTGGTAAGACTTCGATAACGCGCAAAGTACAGGATATGGTGGCAGATGTGAAAGTGCTTGAGCTCGATGAGATAAGACGATTCATAACGCCAAAGCCCACGTATTCGGAAGCCGAACGGGAGATAGTGTATGCTTCGCTGGTATATATGGCGAAATTACTCGTTCTTGAGTGTAACAAACCGGTGATAATCGACGCCACGGCGAACAGGCGAAGATACCGGGATAGAGCACGTGCGAGTATTCCTAATTTCGCGGAGGTGTATGTGAAATGCTCCTTAGAGACGTGCATGGTCCGGGAACGTACCAGGACAGCAGTACATGCACCGCACGGGATATACCAGCATGCAGCGGAACGTGGTGCGACGGTGCCGGGTGTGAATGTACCATACGAAGAGCCACAGAATCCCGAGGTCATTGTGGATAGCGAGATTATGAGTGTGGAGGAGTGTGCAGCCCGAATAGAAGAGTTTCTGGTGAACCGGGGGTGGATTAAAAAGTCTGGGTAGCCAATCATCACATAGCATAAACATCTCCCCCCAATATTCTTGGTTACCGTACAGAGCACACGTTACCGTACAGAGCACACTTTTCATACTCATGAGACGATGATGATATTCACTGCATTTGCAATTAATCTCCATCAGCTCCTTAGCGTGAGCTATCTTCTTTTATCGGGAAAAATGAAGGGAAATGGGAAATAAAGGGTTTTTTAGGCGGTATAAGTGTGGGTTGGCGTGGTGCTACAGGTACTTATGGTACGCGCGTAGGAAGTTGATGGGTAAATTGAAGTTTTTGGAAATGCTCTATAGTTGTTTGCTCCGATTCGGGCTTGTAGATTAGACTATCCGTTATATTAGACTATCCGTTATTTTATACATATCGGGATAAATTTTCGAGAATTGGGCATACACGGTCTCTTCTGGAGTGCAATGTAATCTGCTTTCGATTTCCGCATCAATCATTGATAATACGATTACCTCCCCAGGGGGGATTGGAGAGTGCTATCGTCTCGTTACCTGTGTTTTTAAGAAAAATTCTGAATTTTTCTCCCTGAACAAATTCATGAACGTAATTCTCAGTATTATTATTTAGATATAAATGCAGCTCTGGCTTCCTAAAAGACAGGTTTGGAGGAGGTGGTGTGGGGACAGGAATGGAAGGAACATCAAATTTTTCAATTTTTACGAGTTTCTTCGCTTTCGTATCAACTACACAGAGAATGCCATATAATTCTTCGGTTCTCTCTTCGTGTGGATTAAAGTGTGGACGAAATCTCAGCTCAACTATGTCCGGTTTGTCGGGTGATGTAGCATATACAATGGATACCTTTCCATATTTTTCTTTTAGCGTTTCAAGTTTACTTCTTGCTGATTCATCTTTCAACACAATATCAATTAACCTATCAGTCTTGCAGGATCGAATGATTTTCTCAACCTTCCCGGTGGTAAGATTCACCCAGCAGGAAAAGCCTATCGGGTCTGTTGGAAATGCAACTGGTTCTCTCTTAATTTCCTCTATTTTTTGCGGGTCTATATCGATTGAGAAGTGAACCAGAGCAGAAGTATCACTATATGGATTAAACACCTCAACTTCTGGGTATACCTTGCCATACCGTCTCTCTAAGAATTCAACTATTTCTCTTACTTCTGAATCCATTAAAGCCAAGTCAATAATCCCCTGCTCATTAACCTCAACTTCTCCATGCTCATTCACTTCAACAATCTTTATTCCGTTTATTTCAATGGGTTCTGGGGGTTCTGGCGTAATTATACGTGGAGTTACAATCTCAGTTTCAACTTTAATGATTTCTTCATCCTTCACATAAACCAAGATAACTTCGTATGAGTGATTAAATTCCATATTTTCCGGCTGAAACATCACCAAAGTGTAATTGTCACGGGGCTTAACAATGCATTCGTAACTTCCATATTTGCTTTCCAAATCCTCTATCTTATCTTTTACTTCAACTTTTGCAAGATAGTCAGCTGACTTGTTGAACCCGCTACTATTATTACTAACATTCATCCACTGATTGGCTATAACTATGGATGATAGTGTCACAATTATAATGACAATGCAGGAAATTATCAGTACTTTTTTCTTTTCTTTTTTCATCTTATCTGACTTCTTTCTTTTTTATCCCACTAATTGTTATTTAAATTTTCCTTATTAAATTGATCATAGCGAGTTTGCCTAACTCCGGTATATCCGCATTATTGCATATATCACTCCAATTTGGCATCATATGCGCATTGCGTATATCCCTCCATTTTGGTGGTATATCCGCAGTATTGCGTATATACATCCCTCTGGACGACCCTCCTATATCTTTTTACCTTCTTTTCAGCCTTTTACGCCCTCTCACTCATCTTCAAACAAATTATCCAGCTGGCTTTTTATCTTATTCCTCACGTGAATACATATTTCAATCGTCTTCGAGCTTTTATGCCCGGTTAGTTCCTGAATATCTTTGATTTCACCGGCTCACTCAAAAAATTAAGGAGATTGAATGGATGGATGAATGGATGAATACCATGGACCGAACCATCCAGGATCAACCAGTCAGTGCCCTCATACCACATATATCGCCGGTTTGAGCGGTATCGCCACCCCTCTCTTATTACCCGGATCGTATTCCGAATTGATTGCGATCTCGCACCCGAACACTCGTTCCAGATACCCACACTCACGTGCCAGAACTTCTTCCTCATTCAATTCAAAATATTCGATGTCGCTTTTCATCACGCGTTTCACGAATTCTAACGTCGTTTTGTCCTTTCGCAGCCGCATAGCCTCTTTTATCCTTGCTTTCGCCGGTACATCCTTTATCGCACGTAATATCTCATACTTCCACGGCTCCGCAGTATACACATATATCCTCTCCGGACGGTCTATTCGCGCTACACGCAATATCTCCTTTATATCATCCACCAGCGAGATCAGATACTCCTCCTCCCGTTCCACCCGCTCATCCATGAACTCCGCCCTCACTGTCGGTAGTTTCGCCCGCGATATGAAGCCCTCATGCCCCAGTTTGTGCCATATCTCCTCGCATATGTGCGGTACTATCGGTGATAGCATTATTAACCACGCCTCCATCATGTTCCTCACTATCCGTCGCCTCCTCGCCGTATCTGTACGCTGCTCGTAATACCTTATATCGTTCATCACCTCGAAGAACATGTTTATTCCCGCATCTCGTATCCTGAACGCTCTAAAACGCTCTATCGATTCATCCAACCTGCGATAGAACCGTGCCATCAGCCACCGGTCCATATGCATGAACTCCGTCTCCCTTAGCTCCTCTTCGCCGAGACTATCCTCAAATAGCGCCACCAGCGCATTGAACCTGCCGCGTAAGGCATTCACATCATCCTCACGCCAGTTCACGACCGCTCCGAGATCCGCATTTATCGCACAATACAACCTGTACAGATCCACACCATACAGCTCCGACACCTTGGCCAGCGGTATCACGTTACCCCTGCTCTTCGCCATCTTCTTGCCCTCCCGTATCATCAGCTCGTTCAGTGTGATGGCTCTCGGCCACTTGTCCTCGGTGAATATCGCCGCATGATGCATAAGAAAGAACACCAGATGGTTGCTCAGATGCGGTGGTGCCGTATGTCTCAGATCGTTTGGATACCAGTATTCAAACTCCGCTCTTATCTTCTCCAACAGATCCGCATTAACGCCCGTATCACGTGCCACCGTCGCAGCATCTCCTATGCCCAGATACACATAATCAAAGAACGCTTCTGTCAGACTCTCTACCGGCACATCTCTCAATAAGTGTGCTATCGTATACAACGCCATGTATATCGTGGAATCACTCAACGATTCGATTATCCACTCACGATCAAACGGGAACCTGGTACCCAGCCCCCTCTTTCGTGCACATGGTCGCAACGCCAGCCAGTCAATGATGTCGTGCATATATGCCTTGTACTTCGCGGGATAGAAGATCATACCCGAAACGAGTTTGTGTCCACGCTCCTTCCACCATTCCGCACGATAATCTATGAACCACTGATCTTCAAGAACCGCTACAATCACCTTACTGCCACTCCTCGTCACCGCTTTTCTCGATGTCTCATAAAACACATCGGCAACACCTCTATTTCGCAACCAGTCCTTCACTTCGTCCTTTATATCCGCTATTTTTATACCCGCGAACCTGCCACATCGCTCGTTCAATACACCACGATAGAATTCATCCCGGTATATGGTCTGCGTTGCCTCTTCCAGTCGCTTATCTGTCTGGCTCTCTATGCCCATCTCCCGGCATATCTCCGCCGCAGGGATGTCATATCCCTCGATATCTATAATCTTTATCGGCTCGATCTCCGGACATTCTCCTTTGCGCTTCAAATCTTCCAGCGCAATATAGTCATAAGGCGCATGCGCCGGCACCGAATACACCACCCCCGTTCCCACATCGGGGTCAACGAAACTCGCAGGTAAAACTGGCACTTCTCTGCCCGATACCGGCTCCTTCACACGCGTGTTCACGATCTTACTGCCCGTAAACTCATCTAAAATCGTTATATCAACACCTTGTTTCTGGTAGCTCAGCTTCTCACTCGCTTCTTTCGATACCACCCACACCTCATCGTTCACCTTCAGCTTCACATACTTCGCATCCGGTCTTATCCACAGGTTCGTCACACCAAATATCGTCTCCGGTCGCAGCGTCGCTGCAATAAGATAACTACCATCCTCAAGCTCGAACTTTATCGTTGTATGTTCTACCACCGCCACCTTATCCGTATCTCCACCCTCTATATCGTCCTCTCCAACGGCTGAACCATCTTCTATTGAATACGTTATCGGATATTTACCCTTCTTTATCACACCCTTATCATACAGTTTCTTGAACTGCCATTCGACAAACCTGTTATATAACGGCTCGGTGGTATTGAACTTCCTACGCCAGTCTATGGAATAGCCCATACGGTTGAAATCTTCCGATATACGCCCCGCGAAGAAGTTAGCCACCGATTCCGGGTCATTAAAACTATTTAAAACGGATTCTACACGGTCCTCAGGCTCGTAGACCGATATATAATCCCTGTATCGCTCTATTACCTCTCTGTCCCGTTTCGCTATGCTGTCTGCAATCGCCAGTATAGGTGTGCCGGTAACATGAAATGCCATGGGAAATAGCACATTGTAGCCCTCCAATCGCTTGAATCGGGCTATTATGTCCCCTATGGTGTAAGTTCGCCCGTGTCCTATATGCAGTGGTCCCGATGTATACGGGTACGGCACGGTAATAAAGAATTTCTTTGCAGCACCCGGCTCGGCATCAAATACACGCTCGGCATGCCATTTCCGCTGCCATTTCGCCTCTATTTCCTTATAGTTCACACTCTCCATCCCCTGCTCTCCTTATTATCTTATGGTGGGATATACTGGAATAATTAATAGAATATCGGTAAATATAAAGCGACCAAGCTTTTTAATGCTTCAAATCTTAGTATTAAAATAAAAGCGGGGTAGGGTAGTTAGGAGATCCCGTCGGGCTCATAACCCGGAGATCGATGGTTCGAATCCATCCCCCGCTATTACTCAAAGACGAGCGCCGATGATAATCAATTCAGACCTTCATATCCACTCCCGCTATTCTGCAGCCACTTCTCCACGTATGGACCTGCCCACACTGGCGATTGAAGCAGCACGGAAGGGCATACAACTGCTCGGCACCGGTGATTGTCTGCATCCAGAATGGCTAAATCAGATAAAACAGATGGACCAGTCGGGAGATGGTATATTCGTACACGGTACAACCAGCTTCGTACTCACTGTAGAGGTTGAAGATACGAGACGTGTGCATCATCTGATCATACTGCCCGCTATCTCGAAGGCAGAGGAGCTGTACGAGTATTTCAAACGCTATTCGCATGATATAGACTCCGACGGCAGACCTTCGATAAGGCTCACGGGAGAGGAAATCGCGGAACATGCACGTGATGCCGAGGCGCTCATAGGTCCCTGCCATGCATTCACACCATGGACAGCCCTGTATGCCTATCATGACTCGCTACGTGAGTGCTATGGGGACCTGGTTGACTATATATCCTTCATCGAGCTTGGGTTGAGTGCCGATACCACCTATGCCGACCGTATAACAGAACTGCATCGGCTCACGTTTCTCACCAATTCCGATGCACATTCGCCTTACCCCATACGTCTGGCACGAGAGTTCAATCGGTTCGAAATGGCTGATTTATCTTTCGATGCCCTGAAAGCGGCAATAGAACGGCGTAAGGGGTATAGACCCGTACTTAACGTGGGTGTACCTCCCGCAGAGGGTAAATATAACGAGAGTGCCTGTATCCGGTGCTACCAGCATTATTCGCTCACCGAGGCAAGCGTAAGACGCTGGCGATGTAAATGTGGCGGTATGATAAAGAAAGGTGTACGCGACAGAGTGAATGAGCTCGCGGACTGTGATAGTGGTATGCACCCACCGCACCGCCCCCCGTATCTGCACCTGATACCCCTTGCAGAGATAATAAGCCTCGCGATACAGAGATCGGTGAGTTCTAAAGCTGTGACGAGCATCTGGGAATCGTTACTTGCAGAATTCGGTACTGAAGTCAATGTACTGGTAGATGCACCCATAGAGGAGTATGAGCAGAATGGCATGGATATAGACCCGCGCGTACTATCCGCAATAAAAGCGTTCCGGGCAGGTAAAATCGCAATTGAGCCCGGTGGCGGTGGTAAATATGGAACTATCCATCTGGATGCGCATGAAGTGAATCGTACGCCGGGCGGGCAACGTCCGCTATCTGATTTCTTGCCGCCTCATGCATAAATTCATAATCTTTATTCTGATTCAGTTGTTTATATATTGTCTTCTGCAAGTCTTTCTATAAATAAGAGAGGATGGAAATGAGCGAAAAAGCAAGAATGAAGGAGGTATGGGTAAAGGCAGATGAGGGGACCTGGGAGGATAAGAAAGCACGGATCACTGCCAGCCTGGAGTCGGGCGTTGATGTGGTACTGGTAGAGGGGACCGATGTGAGCAAAGTAAAGGAACTGGGTCGTATCAGGGTGGCTGCCACTGTACCCGAAGAAATACCTTTTGAGGTTGGTAAAGAGGCGGACATAATTGTTTATGGTAAGAGGAGCGAGGGTGATGGTACAAGACCGATCCCACCCGAGATATCTCGATCGGACGTTTATAACGCTTTGAAGCGGGCTTACGGTACAAAACCGACCGCGGCATATGTGGTGATCAAAGGCAAGAAATTTGAACGATTTGCTGTGGATGTCTCAGATCACTGCAATTATGTGATTGTAATAGGCAAGGACTGGAAGATAATACCTCTGGAGAACATAATAGCAGAGTTACAGAAGAAAGAGACCCGGGTGATAGCAGGTGTGCAGAGTGCTGAAGAGGCGAGAACCGCGCTTGAAACGCTGGAATACGGTGCAGATGGTGTACTGCTCGATACCAGTGATCCATCCGTGATAAAGAAGGTGGTGGAGATAAGAGATACCGGTGCGATGAGCAAACTCTCGCTATCTTACGCCCGCATAACGAATGTGAAAGAGCTCGAGATGGGCGACCGTGTCTGTGTAGATACCTGCACGTTGATGTCACCTGGTGAGGGTATGCTCATCGGATCTCAGTCGTTTGCTCTATTCCTCGTGCATTCGGAATCCGAAGAGAGTCCTTATGTCGCTGCGAGACCTTTCAGGGTGAATGCCGGTGCTGTACATGCCTACATACTGGTAGGCGATAAGACGCGGTATCTCTCGGAACTGGCATCGGGCGATGAGGTGTTGATAGTAAACGCGGATGGTATGGCAAGGAAAGCCGTTGTTGGTCGAGTAAAGATAGAGAAACGACCGTTGATGCTTGTGGAGGCTGAAGTTGATACACCGAAAGGCAAGAGAGGATGCAGTATCATACTGCAGAATGCGGAGACAATAAAGCTTGTTGGTAAAGATAGACCTATTTCGGTTGTTGAATTGAAAGAAGGAGATGAGGTACTTGTCCATTTAACGGAAGCCGCCCGGCATTTCGGTACCGCAGTGGAAGAAATGGTGATAGAGAAATAGCTACTGACATGTCGGAAGCGGTGGAGACGATCCTGAACGAGGTTACAGAGCATATAAGACCCGGTGCTGATGAGCGTGTAGCGGTAAAAACCCTGACTGAACTGATTATCAAGAAGGTGAATAGCAAGGCGGCATCTATGGGCATAAATGCACGTGCTATCTCTGTCGGTTCTACCGCGCGTGATACGTGGGTAAGTGGTGAGGCGGATATAGACATATTCATCATGTTCCCGGCAGATATATCGGAACATGAACTAAAAGAGAAGGGGTTATTACTGGCTAAGAGCGTATCAGACCGTTATGAAGAGAGATACGCCTCGCACCCTTATATCCATGCCTACTTTCGTCACGGTGGCAGGGAGTACGGCGTGGATTTAGTGCCCTGTTTCGCGGTGAAAGATGCAACCAGTCTGAAATCCGCGGTGGATCGAACACCGTTCCATAACGAGTATGTTATACAGAAACTGTCGGGTCTCGAGGACGAAGTTCGATTATTGAAGCAATTTCTACGTTGTCTCGGCATTTATGGCTCGGAACAGCGCCGTAAAGGCTTCTCTGGCTATCTGTGCGAATTGCTCATACTGAAGTATCGCTCTTTCCTCACGTTACTGAAACATGCAGCCAACTGGCGATATGGAGAACGAATAGACATAGAGGGGCACGGGCAGTACAGGGGTAAAGATCCGCTTATCGTTATAGATCCGGTGGATCCACGCCGAAACGTCGCGGCGGCTGTTTCTTCTTACTCATTCTGCAGGTTGATAGATGCCGCCCGGGAATTTCTCGCAAAGCCATCTCGTGAATTCTTCTTCCCGAAGGAAGTGAAACCACTGAGCGAATCAGAATTCCGCAGTATATTGAAAGATCGGGGTACATATTTCGTTATATTAAGGTTTAAAGCACCGGACGTTGTGGAGGATATCCTCTTCCCGCAGTTGAGAAAAGCCGAGTCATCGATCAGAAGACTGATAGAACGGAATGAATTCGTAGTGTATAGAAGTGACGTGACGGTGGATGAAGGCTATGCACTGCTCGTATTTGAACTGCTTGTATGGCAACTCCCGGGCATTAAAAAGCATATAGGACCGCCAGTTACACTCCGTAAACATGCGGAGAAGTTCAAAAAGAGACATTCTCCACCATTCCTCATTGAGAATTGCCGGTATGTGGTGGAGTTGAAACGTGAGTACACCGATGTTATGTGCCTGCTGAAGAACGAATTACAGTCGTGCAGTCTGGGCAGGCACCTGTCGGATGTTGTAGAAGAAGCGGGTTACGAGGTATTGACGCCCGAAGAACTAAAGCTCACCCCTGGTATCTGTTCATTCTTTCGTGATTACTTCGGCAACTCATGAGAACCTGACTTCGACCGACCGTGCGTGCTTCTCCATACCTTCAGCCCGCGATAATTTCGTCACTGTATGCCTCATACGTGCCAGAGCCGATCTGTCAAGATGCTGTACCGTGATGCGATGCATGAAATGAGCGACATCGAGCCCGGAATATACTCTCGCATAGCCCGCAGTGGGCAGTACGTGATTCGCGCCTGTGGCATAATCGCCCGCAGCTACGGGCGTGTAACTGCCTATAAATACCGAACCCGCATTCTTTATGTGTTTCAACACCTTTAAGGGATCGTTCACCATTATTGCAAGGTGCTCGGGTGCATACCTGTTAGCGAACTCGATACTCTCTTCTATACTGGACGTGAGAATAATCCAGTTTTGAGCTTCTGAGCCCTCCTCGTCGCTTATCGATCGATCTACCGCTTCGGCCAATCGTGGTGAATGAGTAACAAGAACTGATCGGGATTTGATACCGTGTTCCGCCTGCGCTGACATATCGGCGGTTATGAATTCCGGATCGGCACTGTCATCGGCAATTATCAGTATCTCAGAAGGTCCTGCCGGGAAATCTATCTCTACGTATTCCCGTACAAGCATCTTCGCTACCGTTACGTATACGTTACCGGGACCCACAATCTTATCCACCCGGGGTACTGTCTCGGTCCCAAAAGCAAGCGCAGCAATCGCTTGTGCTCCGCCCACCTTGTATATCCGTGTAGCTCCCGCGAGTTCTGCCGCATAGAGCATCCCGGGATCGAGGTTGCCATCTTTACGGGGCGGACTGCATACTATGATATCACGCACACCCGCTATCTTCGCAGGTATAACACACATCAGTACCGTGCTGAAGTAACCCGCGGGTACATAGGCTCCCACTATCTCAAGCGGTTGATACAGCTCGCCGATATAGAGTCCCTCTGCGAATTCCTCTATCCATGAAGATCTCTTCTGCCTGTAATGGAAATTCCATATCGCATCAAATGCTGTCCTGATGCACAGTTTCATATCAGCGTCCACACTCGCTACCGCCGCTTCCTTCTCCGCTTCACTCACCTCTATATCGTCCAGGCTTACAGAATCGAACTTGCGGGTGTAGTCACGCAGAGCGGCATCACCTCGCTCCCTGACATCTGTGATTATCTCCTTCACGGTGGGTATTACTGCGATCAGGTCCTGCTTACGGTCGAAGAACCCACTATCTATCTCGCTCAGCTTCGTTATCATAATAAGGAGAAAATGGTGATCTCTAATATTATATAGTTGCTACCTGCCGTGCGGCTCTTTATAAAATAAAAAACGGCGGTGGCTGTGTACCGCAGCACCCGCTCATGCCCGGTATTTATAACATATGAGGAATAAAGAGAAACAGGGTAAGGTGGATAAGTGATGTTGGATACAGAGCGAATAAGGCGCGATTTCCCGATTCTGGACACGGGCATAATATATATGGACACAGCCGCAACGAGTTTGACGCCTGAACCGGTTCTTGAGGCTGTTATGGACTATTACCGGCGCTACAACGCGAATGTGGGGCGTGGCGTTCACAGATTGACTCGGATAGCGACCGAAGCATATGAAGACGCCCGTGATAAAGTGGCGAAATTCATTGGTGCTCGCACTCATGAGCTCGTTTTCACAAAGAACACCACAGAAGGGATAAATACGATCGCATCCGGACTGCATCTGCAAAAAGGCGATAAGGTCGTTATCAGTTTACTCGAACATCATTCGAATCTATTGCCATGGCTGAGAGCGAAACATCGCGGGGTTGATATTCAGGTTGTAAAGCCCTCTACCGGGAACAGGTCAAGATGCGAGCTCACAGTCAGTGATTTTGAGGATGCGATAGATCCGGACACGAGAATAGTGGCAATCAGTCATGTCTCCAACGCGCTCGGTACCATTCTGCCGGTTCGTGAGATCTCAAAGCTCTGCCATGAGAATGATGCGCTATTGCTCGTAGATGCTGCACAATCGGTACCACACCTACCGGTAGATGTGAAGGAACTTGGCTGTGACTTCATGGCGTTCTCCGGGCATAAGATGCTCGCTCCCACGGGTATCGGTGGTCTATACATAAGAGAGCAGCTAATGCCCGAGATAGAACCATTGACTGTGGGTGGCGGTGCAGTAGAGACCGCTTCGTTCGTTGATTACAGGTTGAAAACTGCGAACGAAAGGTTCGAGAGTGGTACTCCCGACATATCTGGTGCGATCGGGCTTGGTGCCGCGGTGGATTACCTGAATGCGGTAGGGATGGGGAATATAAAGGTATACGAGGATGGGCTGACGAAACGGCTGATTGAAGGATTAAAGACTGTGCACGGTGTTGAACTGTACGGTTATGACGACGATGATGCGAGGATAGGTACTGTTTCGTTCAATATTGCGGGTAAGAACCCGGATGATGTGGCTTTGATGCTGGATGATAAGGCGGGTATAATTGTCAGGTCGGGACATCACTGCTGCATACCGCTGATGCACTATCTTGGTATAGAAGGTACAGTCAGAGCTTCTCTTTATATTTATAACACCGGGAGCGAAGTGGATAAACTGCTGGAACTCGTAGAAACGGTGGCATGATCGCTGGCTGAATTGGGTGTTAAATTCAATTTAGAAATCAATTTTAATTGTGGAGGAGATAATACACCCGTTATCTTACTCATGCGGGACTGTAAATGCTATATTATATAAAAGGAGTGCTAAAAGCAGGGGAATTGCAATTATGCATCGTAACAATGCCGGGAATGAAACTTTTTATATGGATACCTATAACTCTATTATGTCTAATGTCTAACCCGCCTTAACTCAGTCTGGAAGAGTGCGCGGCTGTAGTGCGAATTTTGACCACCTCCCAAGGTTATACCGCGCGCGGAAACCGTGCTGTCCCCGGTTCAAATCCGGGAGGCGGGATTTATCTCTTATCCCCCCTATTTATTTGTATTGCCAATGACACTGCATAAGCGGGGTATACGGGTACTTGGCATAGCGGAGAGTTTTGTTCGTGATTATGAGCTATCGATGCTCGCGGGTGTTGTTATGCGTTCGGACCTGATCATAGACGGTATCGCATTTCAGACGATAACAGTGGGAGGAACAGACGCAACCGAGGGCATACTGCATTTATTTGATTCACTGCAGCGGCGTGATATAAACGTGATGATGCTCAATGGCTGCGTTATCAGCTGGTTCAACATAGTCGATCTGGAGGAGATCTATGCGACACTCGGTATACCACTCATCTGCATAACGTATGAGAAATCCGCAGGTCTGGAAGAGCATTTAAGACATCATTTCTCGGATAGAGAGCTCGATCTGCGGTTAGAAGCGTATCATCGATTGGGTGATCGCACCCCGATAAAATTGCGTAACGGGCATGAGATCCTGATACGGTCTCTTGGCATGGATAAGCGCGATGCAATGGGCATACTCAACAGGTTCATCCAGCACGGTAAGATACCGGAGCCTTTGAGGGTGGCGAAGATGACGGCAAGAGCCGCACTGCGCTATTTCTCCAATTAGAGCAGAACTTCTATATCCAGCTGCTCTGATAACTCCTTATATCTGTTCCTTATCGTTACCTCCGTGACACCCGTTACATCCGATACATCCTTCTGTGTCCGGTGCTCGCCATTCAATATAGCGGCGATATAAATTGCCGCGGCAGCTATGCCTATGGGACCGCGCCCGTTGGTCAGTTCCTTCTCCGAAGCTTTCTTTATTATCTCTATCGCCTTCGCTCTTATGTCCCCACTAAGTCCGAGCATAGAGCAGAACCTGGGTACGAAGTCGATCGGCGATGCGGGTGATATCTTTATGTCCAGTTCTCTCAGCAGGAACCGGTAAGCGCGTGATATCTCCTTCTGCCCCACCCGGGACACCTCCCGTATCTCCTCAAGCGTTCGCGGTACTCCATACTGCCTGCACGTTATGTACAGAATAGCGGAGGTGATACCTTCAATACTGCGTCCGCGAATAAGATGCTTACTCATCGCTTTGCGATACAGCATGGATGCCGCTTCGCGGATATTCACAGGCAGTTTTAAAGCAGATGCCATTCGGTCTATCTCAGATAGCGCGAATATGAAACTCCTCTCGCTCGTATTCGCTATATGCGTCCGTTGTTGCCATTTCTTCAGTTTGTATTGCCCGCCACCCTGTGCTGTTGAGCCCCAGTTGGTGAGTGTACTCAGCCCTTTGTCATGGATACGGTACGTAAGAGGAGCACCAACCCTCGCCCGTCTGGACATCTGCTCGGAATCGAAGGCACGCCATTCGGGTCCCATATCTACGATATTCTCCGCAATCACCAGTCCACAATCGGCACAAAATATCTCCGCCTTATCATAATCACGAACCAGACACTTAGAACCACACTCGGGACATTCTTTAACTTCTACCTTATCCGGCTTCTTATCCCTTCCCCCTCCCTTCTTCTCCCGCTTCGGGGTTGCCATATCAATATCACCTTGAGCATATGTATATAAATATGATTTTCACCTCAGGTTCTCGATCGTTTTCCACGATCGCCGTACATATACGGGAATATGCCCTTTCGGACGCTCGTTCAACATGTGTTTCAGGAACTCGATCGTCTTTGAATCGGACGGGTAGCCGCTGCCTATATCCGCACCTATTCTGGCAGAAAGTTCTCGAATCGACCGGTCTCGATACACTTTCGCCATTATGGATGCCGCACTGACCACTGGATAATTGACATCTGCTTTGAACTCTGAGATTATCTCTATATCGTCCCTGTCGCATCTTTTCATTATATTGGATGCGAATCGTTCCGGTTTGACATCTGCTGCATCGACGTAGACCTTATCCGGATTCAGTAGCTTGATGATGCGTGCGAATAGCTCAACGGTAATCTCATTCATGCTCTGCCGCTTCCTCCGTTCGTCTATCTCGTCTGCGGTTACTTCTATAACCTGAACGTCAGTGGCGCCCTCAATGATGGCTGCGAGCTCTTCACGCTTATTCGGACTTAGCCGTTTCGAATCTCTCACCCCTATCGAGTCCAGACCCTCAAAGTTCATCACACCGGCGACGAAGAGAGAGCCGATTACAGACCCTCTGCCCGCTTCATCTATCCCTATTATTCTCATATGAGGTCATCATACGCAGATAACGCAGCAACTGCACCTTCGGCACATGCAACAACCACCTGCCTCACACCTCCGGTAACATCACCTGCAGCATACACACGTTTTATATTTGTCCTCTGGCTTTTATCGGTGATTATGTACTTCTTTTCGTCGAGATTGACCCCGATCCCCGCTGCCAGTTCACTGTTTGGGTCTTCTCCAATAGCAACGAACAGCCCGTTAACGGGTAGCTCATCCTCAATGCCCCTGGTATCAATAACAACACTTTTTAGCACCTTATCGCCTTTTAGCTCCTTCACAACCGAGTTCCAGCGGATGTTAACACCCGCTTCGTCCAGTTTCTTATGCAGATAACGCTCCGCTCTGAGCGCATCACGTCTGTGAATCAGCGTGACCTGACAGCCGAGACTGCGCAGGTACAACGCAGTTCTGACAGCAGAATCGCCACCTCCGACCACCGCTACATTCCTGTTCCTGAAGAAGAAACCGTCACAGGTTGCACAGTATGATACACCCTTACCCAGGAACTCCAACTCGCCTTTTATACCCAAACGCCGGTGTCTGGTTCCCGTGCACATTACAATCGCTTTCGTGTGATAGGACTCCTTATCGGTGGTAACTTCAAAACCCTCTGCTTTCGCCTCTATCCTATCCACTCGCTCCAGTTCACGTATCTCAACGTATTTCGTCACGTGCTCCTTTATCTTCGATGCCAGCTCCATCCCGTTAACTCTGTCGAGTCCCGGGTAATTCTCAATCTCCGGAGCCTCGTTTGACAATCCACCGCATATACCCTTCTCAATTACCAGGGAATCCAGACCGCTTCTCACAGCATACATGCCTGCAGTCATGCCCGCAGGTCCCGCACCAACCACAATCAGTTCTTTTTCTATCATGATGTTTATTTAATTAGTCACTGCATTATAGCTTATAGAGGGCCCGTGGTCTAGGTGGTTATGACGTCGCCTTGACGAGGCGGAGGTCATGCGTTCGAATCGCATCGGGCCCATTCATAGATCATAAATGTAAATGGATTGAACTCAATGGGACTGGAGTAACAGGTGCTCTGGTCGGACAAAGAGCTCTTTCTGCTTCTTACGACCTCGTACTCCATCCGATATTCGTACAATGAACGCTCTACCTCGTTCCCCCACCACCTCTCCGGTCATACCATGGAACCGCCGGTGTGGCATGCCTTTATGAACGCTGGGATCTATCCGAATATGCACTTTATCACCCAGCTCAAACCTCTGGATCGCTCTACTTATGGGCGACAACCCCCGCTCTCGCTTATTCTTGCTCAACTTCTTCCTCGTCTTCTTCCTCATTCCATGCGAACGTGCCATTTTTTTTGCACCTCAAGAATTTGATTTCTTTTTTATAATATGAATGTTATTCTATAACTTGAGATGCTGATTGAATTGCCGAGGCATACCGAGATATTTGGTTCGGTAAAGATTCATGAATTGCAGCGGGTGTTAAAGCTGGATTCCGGAGGATTTGATAATCCTCGAGCTTGCGATATCGCATTTGATGATATAAAGAAGGTTTTGAAACAGCTTGCTGTTATTGTGCCCATAAAGAACGAGAATATACATCTGCTGGAAGGCGTTCTGAGGGCTATTCCGTTTGATTGTACCGTCATTGTGGTCTCAAATAGTAATCGCGGACCTCAGGACATATATAAGATGGAACGAGATGTGATAACCAATGTGCATAACCTTACGCAGCAGGAAATGCTTGCGATACATCAGAAAGATCCCGAGCTGGGGTTTGCGTTCCATGATGTTGGGTATGACTATATCCTTAATCATGATAGACTGGTCAGGGATGGCAAAGCTGAGGGAATGATAATCGGCATGCTATTAGCGAAGGCACTGGGAAAGAAGTTCATTGGCTTCGCCGATGCCGACAATTACATACCTGGCTCGGTTCGGGAATATGTGATGGATTACGCGGCGGGATTCTGCATGTCCGAGTCACCATACACGATGGTACGGCTGCACTGGCGATATAAGCCGAAAGTGGTAGAGGATCGGCTGTATTTCAAGAAATGGGGCAGAGTGAGTGAGACGACGAACAAGTACCTCAATCTGCTATTATCAACCTCCACAGGCTTTGAGACGCGAGTTGTTATAACTGGCAATGCCGGTGAGCATGCACTGACCGTGCAACT
Organism: Methanosarcinales archaeon; assembly: GCA_025464325.1. Taxonomy (GTDB): domain Archaea; phylum Halobacteriota; class Syntropharchaeia; order Alkanophagales; family Methanospirareceae; genus G60ANME1. The sequence continues at coordinate 22,753 of JAODGH010000046.1, forward strand.
CGCGGATATAATGAGCTATTCTACGGGCTATTCCATCGAACCGTATCACTTCATATACCTATTCGATGAGTTCGGTGTGAAAGCGGAGAAGATAGTATATCAGGATGCGATAAATGCCGGCATAGAGATTTTCCAGATAGAGACGTTGAATCCGCACATACACGAAGAGAAGGGCGAAGAGCATATCAAGAACATGCTACTTGGCTCTCTGAGTACGGTTTATAATAGTAAGCTCTGTAACAACTATGTGCGACATAAAGTGCTTGAAGAACTGGTTGATATACTGGACAGATGGGATAAACCACCCGAGACGTTTGTGATGCCTCCTATAGGCGATATCAATGTTGATAAATTCTTCAAATTGATAAATGTGCATTCTGAGGCATTTTTATGGTTAAAGCCCGGTATGGTTGAGAGCAGGGTGGATGAAGAGGCGTATTTACAGCATTTTAAGTCAGAAACAGTGAAATGAAGATTGTTCTTTTCACGGATCTTGATGGTACTCTCCTCAGTCTCTCCGATTATTCTTACGATGTTGCACTTCCTGCACTGGCAGAATTAAAGAAGCGGAAAGTGCCAGTTGTGTTCTGCACCGCGAAGACACTGGCAGAGAACGAGTACTATCGCGCCAAACTGGGTATCGAAGATCCTTTTATTGTTGAGAATGGTGGTGCAATCTTTATTCCCCGTAACTACTTCTCTTTTGAGTTCCCCTACAGTAACGAACAGGGACATTATTATGTTATCGAATTTGGCGCAAGATACGATGAATTGCGAGCGGCGCTGGACGCTATACGGTCGGAAACGGGTTTTAAAATCACGGGATTCGGAGATATGACAGTGAAAGAGGTGGCAGAAGACGCGAATCTGAGCCTGGATCAGGCGAGACGGGCAAAGGAGAAGGTATATAATGAGAGTTTCATATTTGACGAGCCAGAGGATAAGGAACCGATACTGTTCGATAAGGTGCAGGATAAAGGGTTCAATATCACACATGGTGGGCGGTACTACAACATACACGGAATAAATGCGGACAAAGGCAAAGCGGTCAAAAGACTCACGGAATTGTTCAGGCGGGAATATGGTGCTGTGATGACTATAGGAATAGGTGACAGCAAGAACGACATACCCATGCTGAAAGCGGTGGATCAGCCAGCGATTGTTAAGAGACTGGACGGTACGTGGCTCGATATTTATCCTGAGCCTGAAAACCTTTATAAGGCGGAAGGGGTGGGTCCCGCGGGGTGGGTGGAGGTAGTGGAGAAGTTTATAATATCGTGATGGGTCCGATGCGATTCGAACGCATGACCTTCGCCTCGTAAAGGCGACGTCATAACCAACTAGACCACGGACCCTTCTATAATCATCAAAATATTGATCGCTTATATATTTATCACATCTCTTATTTTTAAGATAAGATGCGAGGAGGATTCCGGAAAGGAATAAACCCTAAGAAGTTGAATCAGATGATGAAGCAGACGGGTATAAACGTAGAAGAGCTGAACGACGTCAGGGAAGTGATAATACGAACGGCAGATACCGAGCTGATATTCACGGAACCCACAGTTACGATTATGGAAGTCCCGGGCACACGGATGTATCAGATAACGGGCACACCGGAGGAGCGTGTCCCTATATCGGACGAGGACGTGAAGCTGGTGATGGAGAAGGCGGGCTGTAGTGAAGAGGCAGCGAGAACGGCACTGGAGGCGGCAAACGGTGATCTGGCGGAGGCTATCTCTAAGCTCTGTGAGGAATGAAGATCCTACCCGAGAGAATAGGGGTCGTATGCAGAGGTAAATCGAAAGATATAGCAGTATTGAGGGAGCTGATCGAGGGTATTGATACCGATGATCTCGATGTTACAATCGATGCAGATTCAGCCAGAAAGATCGGACTGACAGGGCAGAAGATAGAGGATATGGATGTGGATTTACTGGTCTGTGTCGGTGGTGACGGCACCATACTGCGTACCCTGCATTATTTAAAGCGACCCATACCTGTCCTGGGTGTTAATACCGGTCTGGTTGGCTTTTTAGCACGGATCCAGCCAGAGAACGCCGTAACACAATTGAGAAAGCTCGTAGCCGATGGTTTCGAGGTGGACAGTCGAGAGCGGCTCTCTGTTCGTGTGATGGAAGAGAAGATGCCATACGCTATGAATGAAGCGGTAGTGATAACCTCCCGACCCGGTAAGATGCTACATTTTGCGATATTCGTGGATGGAGAAGAGCTGGAAGAGCTGAGAGCCGATGGTGTGGTCTTCGCAACGCCGACCGGCAGCACAGCGTACGCAATGAGTGCGGGCGGACCAATTGTCGACCCGAAAGTGAATGCAACGATAATAGTACCAATTGCACCCTTCAAACTCTCGGCGAGACCCACTGTCGTGGAAATAAATAGCGAGATAGCACTGGAACTACGTGGAACGAAGGATGCGGAACTGGTCATAGACGGTCAGTTTTACAGAAAACTGAAGAGGGAGGAGGAGATGAGGATAACGAAAGGTGAGCCTGCGCTATTCGTAAAACTACCGGACCGATACTTCTCCAGGCTGCAGGACAAGTTGCGAAGTGGAAAAGACATATAAAGACATAATTAGTATAATTATGGTAAGGAGGGCTAAAGAGCGATGGAAAAAGAGAGGATGTTTGCGCTGAACCTCAGTTTTAAGGAGGTTATGGATTCTGAAGGTCGAGAGCTGGGCGTTTTGCATAATATTGTTATAGATGCCAGGACGGGAATTCTGACAGAGCTTGTGGTAAAGCCGGCATCGGACCTTGATACAAGCGGGTTTAAGAAGGAGAACGATTACATATTCTTACCGTTCGATGCCGTCAAGTCTGTGCGGGACGTGATAGTGCTGGATAGTGAGCGAATAAGACCACGGGCGTGACGGGATTCGAACCCGCGATTTGCAGCTTAGGAGGCTGCCGCCGTATCCTGACTAGGCCACACGCCCCTGCATTATTGTAGATAGTTTTATTCTTAGTAAACTTTTTCGTTTAATATGTTATCATGGCTTCATTGCAGCAAGAGGTGAGGCGAGCAGCGGAAGTAATAAAGAAGCATGGATATGCCAGGGTGGTATCACACTATGATGCAGATGGTATAACTGCTGCGGGTATTCTTTGCAGTGCTCTTATCCGTCTGGGGATGCAGTTCCATACGACGATAGTAAACAAGCTTGACAGAGCGTCCATAGCCGGGCTGGACGAAGAACTGGTTATCATAGCGGATATGGGTACGGCTCAGATGGACCTGATCACCGAGTTCCTGGGCGATACGGACGTCGTGATCTTAGATCATCATACCGCATCCTCATTTGACTGCCCCGAATCATCCGTTCTTATCAATCCGAATCGTTTCTCAAGTAATGGCGAACTCTGTGCTGCGGGTATTTCTTATCTCGTTGCGAGGGTTCTGGGTGCAGAGGATAATGAAACCGGTAACGTGGATCTTGCGGGACTTGCTATTGCGGGTACCATGGGTGACAAACTCCCGCTGGATACGGGTATAAACAAACTCATCCTTGAAGAAGCAATAAATGAGGGTGTTATCGAGCAACGGAGAGGGTTGAAGCTGGGTGATGGCAGGATCCGTGATTTGATCCTGTATGCTACAGATCCATATATCCCACTTGTGGGTAAAGCGGACCAGGTGGACGCATTTCTGGCGAGGCTCGGTATAGATGGTGAGCGTAGAGCGAGAGACCTGGATGATGAAGAGCTCAACCGATTGTGCTCTGCATTATTAGCCATTGCGAACGAGGCAAACACGTACCTGAGCGAAGAGGCACTGGTGGGAACAATATATACATTCAATTATGAAGTGATACCAGATGCGCTGGATTTCATGCGTATGGTGGATGCATGTGGCAGGTTTGGTAAAGGCGGCATAGGGATAGGGCTCTGTCTGCGCGAAACGGGTCTGGTGGAAGAGGCGAGGACGCTGTACATGAAGTTCCAGGACAAACTCGTATCTGAGCTGAAACGGTTAGAAACGGCGAAAGGGGCAGGCATAAAAGAACTTTCGAACATATGCTACCTGTATGTGCAGGAGAAGGGCATAACTGGCGTTCTGGCTGGTATCGTTGCAGAATACGTGCGTACGGACAAGCCAGTAGTTGTTTTGAACCGTAAGAACAGAGATGTCAAGATATCAGCGCGATGCAGTAAGAAACTGCTAAAGGAGAAGGGAATAGACCTCGCGGAAGCTCTGGAACACGCAGCAAAGGAGTTGGGTGGTTATGGTGGTGGGCACCCCATAGCGTCCGGTGCGTCCATACCGGAAGGCAATGAAGAACGGTTCCTGGCTGCTGTTGATCGGATAATAGGGGAGCAAATACGGTTAAAATGAGACGGGGTGTGGATGAATGGATATAAACGCAGTAATAGCTTCGTATCGTGCAAAGATAAACCGGCATCTGGAATCGTTCCTGGCAAATAAGGTTGAGGAAGCTGCCCGGATATCGCCATATGTGAGAGATCTGGTGGCGAATGCAAAGGAGTATACATTACGAGGAGGCAAGAGGCTCAGACCTATCTTCTTCATTTATGGCTATAAGTGCTTATCCGCGGGTAACGAGGAAGCGATTATAGAGGCTGCTATCAGCATTGAACTGATGCAGAGCTATCTATTGATCCATGATGACATAATGGACGAGGATGAACTGCGAAGAGGTAAGCCAACATTTCACGCGCTCTATAAGGAGATCTGCGAACGCGAATTTGGGCACGCAAAATCGGACCGATTCGGTGAGAATATGGCAATAATCACCGGTGATCTGCTGGAGTCATACGGTGAGGAGGTACTGGCAAGTGCGGATTTCGATGCGCAATATGTCAGAAAGGCACTGTGCAAGTACTTGCAGGTGGTGAGGAATGTGGGATACGGACAGATACTGGACGTACTGTCAGAACGCAGGGGGCATATAACAACTGACGATGTCCTGAGGATACACAAACTGAAGACGGCGAGCTATACGATAGAGGGACCACTTCAGATCGGAGCTATCCTTGGTGGTGCAGAAGAGGAGGATCTCGATGTTATGCGAGATTATGGTATACCACTGGGCATAGCATTCCAGATACAGGACGATATACTGGGCATGTTTGGTGATAAGAATAAGATAGGTAAGCCTGTTGGCTCTGACATACGAGAAGGCAAGAAGACACTGCTGATACTGTATGCACTGGAGCACAGTAACGCCGATGAGCGGCGATTCATACAGAAGAAATTAGGTAACAGGCTCACGGAGGATGAGATGCAGATGATCCGGGACATAGTGATAAGAACGGGCTCGCTCGATTATTCCATCGGTCTGGTAAATGCCAATATAGAGAAGGCGAAAAGAGCAATGGAGAACTCGAAATTCCGTACAGAAGCGAAGGAATTCCTCATAAAAATCTGCGATTTCATAGCCAGGCGCGAGTATTGATCGTTATTTGTCACGGTATCGGACTTCAACGGTCATAAGCTCTTTTGCCACTTCCACGTTATCAAATACTTGTTTCGCCTCAGCTTCCAGCTTAGATGCGCTCTCGAGATCAGAATATCGCGCGCTTATGTGCGTGAGTATCAGTTTCCGCACACCTGCTTGCTTCGCCACTTCCGCGGCTTCCCGTGCCGTTGAATGCATGTAGTCTATTGCATACTGCTTCGCTTCCTCTGCCATCGAGCCATCATGTATCAGCAGGTCGGCATCTCTACTCGCCTCCACCACGCTCGCACAGGGTCTTGTATCGCCGGTATAGACGATCTTCCGTCCGGGTCTCGGTGGACCCAGTACCTGGTCCGGTCTGATCTCGCGTCCGTTAACGGTGACAGTATGCCCTGATTGCAACCTTGAGAATAGAGGACCGGGTTTTATACCGAGTTCTATCGCCCTATCTCGATTGAACCGTCCGGGTCGCATATCCTCTTCCAGGACATAACCTATGCTCGTGATGTTATGCTCGGTTTTTATCGCCCTGATACTGTACTTATCCCGCCTGACCACAGCACCAGGTTTCAATTCTATCGCCTTCACTTCGAATCCTTTACCAACATAACCGAGAGCCAGGAGATGGTACAGGAATTTATCCACATTACGCGGTCCAAATATTTCTAACGGCTCTTTTCGACCCTGTAATGCCATGGTCTGTAATAGACCAGGAATACCGAGCACATGATCGGCATGGAAATGCGTGATGAAGATGGCACGTACAGCCATTCCGGTCTTTGCTCGCATCATCTGACGCTGGGTACCCTCACCACAGTCGAAGAGCATAAGCTCACCCTCCCGGTTCACCGCTATTGCCGGTGGATTCCTGTTCGGTGTGGGCGTTGAACCGCCAGTACCGAGGAAAGTTATGCGCAGCATATCATGATAAAAATAAAACATGAGTGCTATATAATTCCAATCGATTTGGTGAGAGATCAGATCGTGCATTCGCTTCGAATGCTCTGGATTGACGTATAAGGATTATGCGCAGATAATGGCGTTAGTATTGAAACACGACGTTTCCGGTTCTTTGCGTTTATTTTTGCATATCGTCATGAATTCATGGTATGCGTCCTGATCTTCATGGTTTAATTCACAATCGTGAATTCCTGCTCTGGCAAGTTCTTCATCCGTAGCAGTTAATCTGGCGATATAGTATGCGGCTCGCACTGTTGCAGCTTTAAGTCCATTCTTTACCGCTTCCACACCCATTTCACAAAGATGCTTTGTTGCCATTCTTGCGGCACTTTTGAGCTCATCCTTCCTCGCCGCTTCCAGTCCCACTTTACCAAGATGGATTGCGGCTTGCTCTGTTAAGTTCTCAAGCTCATTCCTCGCTGCTTCCATTCCTATTTTGCCAATAGCATTTACAATTGGATCTGTTGCGTATTCAAGCTCATTCTTCACTGCTACTTCTCCTAATTTACGAAGAAGACCTGCCACCACATCTGTTGCGTCTCTAAGCTCATTCCTCACCGCTTCTACACCCATTTTACCGAGATAATTTGCGGCTTGCTCTGTTGCGTATTCAAGCTTATTATTTGCCGCATCTATTCCCACTTTACAAAGATAGCTTGCTACATCTGTTGTGCCTTTAAGCTTGTTAACCGCAGTAGACGTACCCAATTCTCCCAAGCATGTGATGACTTCCGCAGTTGATATATCGTCATCATTACGGATCGTCAATCTACCAGCAGAGTTTAAGGACCTGCAAAATAGATCGATGATCTCTTTCGGAGTAGCTGCATCTATTAGCCCGGTTATCTTATCGGTTAGCGATTGTAACCCAGATCTTGCCGTCTCAGTATCATAATTTTTTATTGCACCATATACAATATCCATAACCGACAGGATCGGATTTTCTGCCGCGTTATCAGATTTGGCGAGCTTATCTTTTGTTATTTCTTTTGTCAGTTGTTTTATGATCTCTTCTGGTTTCAAAATGCTCAAAATGTTCCTCATATACGGAAATATAATAATAAGCGTGTAAGTCCCGAGCCAGTATGCTATCGACACAAAAATAGCCATAGGGGGAGCCAGAAATGTGCCGCCCATCGCATTTATCTGCTTCAACAGGATTAACCCATAGGACATCGATACGCAGTAAAACCCCAGAAGGAGCCACATGTCTGGATTGTGCTTGAAAATATCAATTACGCGTGGCGAATATGTAGATGCAGTAACTTGAACGGCAACCAGTGTCAGTGATACGATGATAGCGACAATCGCCGCCTGTGTCTGGACCAGAGTACTTAGCGGGTATCTCGCACTCGTAGCCTCTGTACTAAAAAGCGATATAAGCGAGAATATAGTATACCAGATTATAATCCACACACAGAGTAGTAAAAGATAGACAAGTGAGCGTGAAACCCACGGATGGTCGGTCTTCCAGTTGTGGTATCTCCCTTTTATTTTCTCTTTTATTTTCTCTTTTATTTTCACTTCACCACCGATAACCATTTATAAGGCTATAATTTTTAAATATAGCATAAATATGAGGAGGTGAGAGAATAATAAATGGCAAAAGTAACAAGAGAGATGGTTGAACGAGCGGGAATTGATGTGGATCAGCTTCTGGAATTGCTTGTAAAGAACGCTGCTGCGGAATTGACGACTTATTACTATTATACAATACTGAGAGCGAATCTAACGGGACTCGATGGTGAGACGATTAAAGAGATCGCAGAAGTAGCAAGGGTAGAAGACAGGAATCATTTTGAAGCACTTATGCCCCGTATTTACGAGCTCGGTGGTAAACTCCCGGCTGATATGAAGGAATTTCATGACATGTCTGCTTGCCCTCCTGCCAGCCTACCGCAAAACCCGACTGCGGAAGATATACTCAAAGTCCTGGTAGAGGCGGAAAGATGTGCCGTCAGGGGCTACACACAGATCTGTAATATGACTGCGGGTAAAGATCACAGAACCTATGATCTTGCTCTTGCGATATTGAACGAGGAGATCGAACACGAATCATGGTTTTCCGAATTCCTTGGCGAGGGACCGTCCGGGCACTTCATGCGACGTGGTGAAACTTCGCCGTTCGTGTCTAAATTCCTGAAATAGTAAGGGTTTGATCGAACTAACCACCTTTACTATTATTATTTTTAAGTGATTAATTTACTATTAAACGCGAGATGAGGTACTTTTCGCTGGAGGAATTGAGGAACTACGACGGTGTAGATGGTAAACCCGCATACATAGGTTACAAAGGTGCTGTCTATGACGTCTCTGGCAGTTTCCTGTGGAGTAACGGTAAACATCAGGCACTGCACAGGGCGGGGTTTGACCTGACCGAAGAGTTAAAGAGTGCGCCGCATGGTGAAGAGTTCATAATGCGGTTCCCGGTTGTTGGTCGCTTAAGTGATAAATAATGACAAATAGAGATGATCATTGACTTCTCCGGGTTGCCGGTTATACTTCAGGCATTACTTGCCACCCTGTTCACATGGTTCGCAACATTACTGGGTGCAAGTGTGGTTTTCTGGAAAAGGGACATAAGCAGGCGGATACTGGACGCTTCTCTTGGCTTTTCCGCAGGTATAATGATCTCCGCGAGTTTCTTCTCACTTTTGTTACCCGCTTTAGAGATCGCTGGTAGCAGTAAATTACCGGTCTGGATACAGGTCTCCGTGGGTTTCATCTGTGGTGGTTTGTTCCTGAGGCTGATCGATCGTGTAATACCACACCTTCATCTGTTTCTACCGGTAGAGAAGGCAGAAGGGCTCAAAAAGGGACTCTCTAAGACGAGTCTTCTGGTCCTGGCAATAACGATCCACAACATACCAGAAGGACTTGCAGTGGGTGTCGCTTTTGGCAGTAGTGGTGTTGCGGGAGAGATAGCACTAACCGGTGCTGTTGCTTTAACTATCGGTATAGCGATACAGAACTTTCCAGAAGGGATGGCGGTTTCACTGCCCCTTATGAGAGCTGGTGAATCCCGGCTAAGAAGTTTCTGGTATGGTCAGTTATCAGCCATTGTGGAGCCCATTGGTGGAGTTTTAGGCGCCTATTTCGTTCTTATCTCAAACACTATATTGCCATATGCACTGGCATTTGCTGCCGGTGCCATGATATTCGTGGTGGTAGAAGAACTAATTCCAGAATCACAGAGCGGAGGTAACGAGGATCTGGCAACGCTTTCGGTAATACTTGGCTTTACCGCCATGATGGTGCTTGATATCGCTTTTGGTTAAATCCGTCAAGAGGCTATACCGATGCGCAGATAAGCAAGGGAACCGTTGGCTGGCTTTGCCTGTACTCGCTCACTGTTTATTCTCCAACCCATAAATATCGTCAAATTTAGCCTGAAATAGGTTCTCAATCCATTGTCTTCTAACGCTGCAAGAATCCGGGCTCCAGATTGTCCCATTGACTTCAAATGCATTTCCCATGCACCTGACACCGCAGAATTTTCTCCACCGGCATGCTCGACACCCATCTGTCTCCGAAGGCCTTACTTTAGAGCATTTCCAAAAACTTCACTTTACCCATCAACTTCCTGCACGTGTTCCATAAGTGCCGTAACACCACCCAATCCACACTTCTACCGTCTAAAAAACCCTTATTTCTCATTTCCCCTCATTTTTTCTCTCGATAAAAGAAGATAGCTCACGCTACGGTGCTGATGGAAATTAAATACAAACACAGTGAATATCATCTTGACCGTAACCCGTGCTACGGTCGTGACACGTACGTGTGCCGCGTTGAATACGACCTTTTCACGATTCGAAAAGTTTCTACTGGGGATTTGGTTGTTGCTTTAAATGGATTTCTGTGAAATCACCGAATGTTTTTATATCTCGTTTTGTAACCATCAATTGTGTATGCAGGAGTAAAAAGAGTTAGGAGGTGAATGAGCGATCAAGAAACAGCTTGCTATTGCCCTTATGGCTCTTATGCTGGTTGCGTTAACCGTACCGGCGACATCCGCGGGAAAGGGGCTGGCGGTTACTCCCGAGACCGGTAAAACATCACCGGCAGTGATTGCTACCAAGAAAATAAACCAGTATTTCAAGGACGCGCTCGGCAGTTCCACGCT
>JAODGH010000047.1 GCA_025464325.1 Methanosarcinales archaeon
TGCTTTTCTTTCGTGACCTTCTCTTCTGTTTCAATCCTTGTTTTAGTGGATGTTTCTCTGCAACTGTATCTTATCATTCCATGTTATCACTACCCAATACTGTTTCAATCCTTGTTTTAGTGGATGTTTCTCTGCAACGGTGGGTGATCTTGATTTTTATGTATCGGCAGTATGTTTCAATCCTTGTTTTAGTGGATGTTTCTCTGCAACCGTGGAACGAGATGATCTGGTGAAAGGTGTATGAGCGGTTTCAATCCTTGTTTTAGTGGATGTTTCTCTGCAACAAACTGAATTATAGTGCAGAAGTTGTAAATTATTATAGTTTCAATCCTTGTTTTAGTGGATGTTTCTCTGCAACTCTTAGCTTAAGCTTACGCTCCTCCGTTGATGTCAACGGTTTCAATCCTTGTTTTAGTGGATGTTTCTCTGCAACTATAAACAACCTGTCTATATACCTTACTCTCTGTATAAGGTTTCAATCCTTGTTTTAGTGGATGTTTCTCTGCAACTTCAGGATTAAGCACAAAAGAGATTCGGGAGAAACTGTTTCAATCCTTGTTTTAGTGGATGTTTCTCTGCAACAATATATACCACAGCATGGCGATTATTCTTATGAGTGTTTCAATCCTTGTTTTAGTGGATGTTTCTCTGCAACAGCGCGGATTTTCGCCCCTTTCCACCACTTACTCCCCTCATTTCGCTCCTTTTCATCGACTTCTCTTCACTTATCTTTTTTATTTTACCCTTTATAAATATATACTCAATACATACCTTGAAGATATGCAACTGGTGATCAACACCTACGGCTCTTACCTCCGGAAAAGCGGTAACTGCTTCCTGGTACGCAAGGATGACCGGGTCTTCGAAGTCTCCGCTAACAAGGTCGATTCTATCTTAATCACCACCGCTGCCTACATCTCCACCGATGCGATCAAGTTCGCTGTAGAGAATAATATCGATATCGTCTTCCTTGATACATATGGACAGCCTTACGGGCGGGTCTGGCATCCCAGACTGGGGAGTACCACCCTGATAAGGAGACGGCAGCTGGAGCTACACGACCATCCGGAGGGTCTGACCATGGTGAAGAAATGGAGTATTCAGAAGCTGAACAATCAGATAGAGTTCCTGAAAAGATTGAAAAAGACACGGAATGGACGTAATAACGACTTAGAGCGCTGTATAGGGGAGATGGAACACCTGAAAGCTCAGATGAAACAGTTAACCGGTACACTTGATGAGAGACGACAGGCACTGCTTGGTATTGAGGGTATGTCGTCACGCATATATTTCGAAGCATTGTCTTCCATCATGCCAGAAAAATACGCGTTCCCGGGACGGAGCCGGAATCCCGCGAAAGATGAGTTCAACGCAATGCTGAACTATGGCTATGGTGTTCTCTACTCAATGGTAGAGAAAGCTTGTATAATCGCTGGACTTGATCCCTATATCGGATTCCTTCATACCGATAACTACAATAAAAAGTCACTCGTATTTGATATTATAGAGATGTTTCGTATATTCGTGGACGAGACCGTTGTTTTTCTATTCACCAGACGCAGAGTCAGGGATGAATATTTCGATAAAATACCCGGTGGATTGAGTTTGAATAAAGAAGGGAAGGCGATTCTTATAGAAGCGTTGAATGAGACGTTCGAAAAGTCTATTAAGTACAGAGGGCGGAATATTAAGACTAAAAATGTTATCCAGTTCGAATGCCATAGGATCGCAAACAACCTCATAGGCAGGAGTGAGGTATGCTCGTCTGGGTGATTTATGACATCTCGGATGACCGAACGAGGAATAGAGTGGCAAAGAGATGCAAGGACTATGGTCTCTATAGGGTCCAGAAGAGTGCATTCCTTGGCGATCTTAATCGCAACGAACTTGATTCCCTCGCTCTGGAATGTAAAGATCTCATCGAAGATACGGATTCCGTATTCGTATTCCCCGTGTGTGACACCTGCTTTAAAAAGATAATATTGATCGGTGAGGGTTTTGATAAAGACATGGTATGTGATAATATCGTCACGAAATTCTTTTAGGAGTGCATGATGGATCCCGGGTCTGATACATTCATTACGGTTTCGGACGTTATGGAATACCTGTTCTGTCCCAGATTCATATATTTCATGTATTGCCTGATGATACCGCAGCATGAAGAGCGACATTACAAAGTCCTGAAAGGGCGTGAACTCCACGCGGCTCGCGAGAAGGTGAACCGAAACTACATCAGGAAGAAATTGCAATGCGAGCGAAAGGAGATAGCTGTATATCTGGTATCACGGAGATATCATGTTAAGGGCGAGGTGGATGAGGTGCTGTTCCTTAGTGACGGTACGGCTGCACCAATGGATTATAAATTCGCTGAGTACAGAGATACGATCTTTAGAACTCATAAGTATCAGTCTGCATTATATGGATTGATGATCGCAGATTGTTACGATATAGCAGTGAAACGAGGTTTTGTATGCTATACGCGGAGCAATCATCTGGTGAAAGAGGTGCCGCTGGGTGATAAGGACTTTGAACGAGCAATCTCAATTGTTGACAATGTGCTGACTATCATACAGAAGGGTTTTTTTCCCGCACCTACCAGGTATAAAGCTCGCTGCATTGATTGCGCCTACCGGAACATATGCGTTTAATTCACCCCTATCGCCGCTACGCTAAATACCCGGTCCGGTATAAAAAAGCATTTGATGCTAAAAAAAGTAGTAGCGTGCGTAAGTTTTATTATGGTTCGTATATCTAAAAGCAATTAAATGCTCGACGCTATCAGAGAAATCGGATTGTACGCGATCAAAGAAGAGGGGAAGAGCATTGATGACCCTCTGGCTATTCTGGTTAAAAGTCCCGCCAATAACGCCACAAGGAACGTTATGTTCATCGTTATTGATAGAAACGGAGAAGATTTCGTGTACAGAGGTATCGATATCGAAGAGTATTCCAGCGATAATATATTGCGATACTGTTACAAGAAAGGTTCTCCACATGGAACTGATCTCACTCCCACCTCTATGATCACTAACGTCGAGTCCACATTCGAGAAGGTCAAGATTCTACCGTGGTTCAAGAACCAAAAAGATGAATTCTTACGTAAAATCGGCAATTGTCTCCGCGAAAACCGTGAAAAAATCATCGCCGATCTTAAACAGAGCTATTCCAGAGAGAACAACATCATCAGTTTGAAGATAGATGGTAAATACGTTGGTGATTATGAGATATTTCGGAATATACTTATTGAGAAAGCAGCTAAAAAATTCTACTATACTCCTTCCTTCTCCCCTGCTAATAGGGTCTCCAGATCACAAAACCAGATATGCTCCATCTGTAACCAGCGTAAAGATACGGTTTTTGGGTTTGTAAACACTTTCAAGTTTTATACCGTGGACAAGCCCGGATTCGTAAGCGGCGGATTTCAACAGAGATATGCATGGAAGAACTTCCCCGTGTGTCTGAATTGCGCATTGACTCTCGAGGCGGGAAAGGCGTATCTGGGCAAATTCATGAACTTTAGCTTCTATGGTTTTAACTACCTGGTGATACCTGAGTTCCTCAGTGAAGTGGATGAAACAACGAGAAAAGATATATTTAAGAAGATAGAACGTCAGCGCAATCCCGAATTTAGAACGGTTGAAATACGCAGGTTGACCACCGACGAAAACGAAATACTGGATCTGATGAGCAAGCAGAAAAATTTTTTGAATCTCAATTTCATGTTTTATGACGTACCTCGTGGCTACGACGGTACTGTCTTCAATATCCTGCTTTATATTGAGGATATCCTCCCTTCACGTTTGAAGTATCTATTCGATAAGAAGGAAGAAGTGGATAGTATAGGCATATTTAAAGAATGCATGGTCCCGATATCGGAAAAGCAAGCTAAAAAATCGGGCTATAAACCTTTAGAGTTCAATTTCGGTGTTTTACGCCGGTTCGTACCACGCGTAACATTCCTTAACATCGTAGACCGGATATTCACCGGTAAACCCGTTGACTATGATTTCCTTATGCAATTCATCATGCATGAAATACGGGCGGAGTTCATAAACGACCACCCTACCCGGGTATCAACACTGAGTGGATTCATGCTACTAAATTACCTGTACCGCCTTGGATTAATAACATGTAATGATGGTGAAGGAGATATGAAATCGAATGAGAAAGGGGGTATATTCGAAAAAGCGACGTCTGATGAGCAATCCGGGATTGGCGTTAGAATCGATTCCTTCTTCCGCGAATTCGATGAGTTCTTCGGTAGCGACGCGAAGAAGGCGATATTTCTGGAGGGTGTGCTGGCACAGAAATTGTTGAATATCCAGTATCAGGAGCGTGGTGCAACTCCGTTTCGCGCCAAACTAAAAGGACTGAACCTGAATGAGAAGCAAATAAAGAAACTTCTGCCCGAGATCCAGAACAAGCTGGAGGAATATGGCAAGAATTACTATCGCACGCTGGAATCGGTAATATCGCGGTATTTCATATCCGCAGGGAACGATTGGGGACTCTCCAGCGATGATATAAGCTTTTATTTCGTGCTCGGTATGAACCTGTCTCATATGTTCAGGACTGATAATAATGATGATGGTGGTGGTGAAGCGAGAAATGAGTGATGTGGTGCAGAATAGATCAGAAATCGTATTTCTATACGATATAAAGGACGCAAATCCGAATGGTGACCCGCTGGACGAAAATAAGCCACGTATAGACGAAGAAACCGGTGAGAATATCGTGACCGATGTACGATTGAAGAGAACCATACGGGACTACCTGATGAACTTCAGGGGTGAGGAGATATTTGTCCGTGAGATAACAGATGAAGCGGGTAAAATACAGGATGCCAAACAGCGAGCACGCGATTTCCTGGCTGATGTGGGTGGTCTGAGCGAAAAAGGGTTCAATGAGCAGAAGGAAATGATCAAGAAGAAAATCATTGAGCAGTGTATCGACGTACGGCTGTTTGGTGCCACCATCCCTCTTGACTTATCTGTAAAGGATGGTAAAACAACAAAGAGTGTTACCGGTTCTATCACCCTTACGGGTCCTGTCCAGTTCAGAATGGGCAGATCGATGCATAAAGTCGAGTTGAAGCATATCCGGGGGACCGGAGCATTCGCATCTAAAGCGGGTGCAACCCAGAAGACGTTCAGAGAAGAGGACATCCTACCTTACTCGTTAATTCGGTTCTACGGCATAATCAACGAAAATGCCGCACGGCATACCAGCCTTACAGAAGACGATGTGAACCTCCTGCTGGATGCACTGTGGAACGGTACGAAAAGTCTGATTTCACGAAGTAAAGCGGGTCAGATGCCAAGATTGCTACTCAAGGTGAACTATGGGGTGAAGAACTATCATATCGGTGACCTGGACAGGCGGATAAAACTACAATCCGATAAGAGAGACGAGGAGATCCGTGATATATCCGATGTTGTACTGGATGCGCGCGAACTGGTCAAAACCTTGATCGAGAACCGGGATAAGATCGAAAGTATCGATCTAAAAATCGATGATCGCGTAAATATCGACCTGAGTGGGCTGACTGGTATAACCGTGAATACACTCCCGGTTTGAGTGATGTTGAACCGATGAAGCCAGTAGTGATATTTGATGTATGGGGTGATTACGCACACTTCAGGCGGTTCTATACTACTACATCCCCACTTACATTCCCTATTCCGCCAAGAACGGCTTTATGCGGTTTGATCGGTGCGATAATTGGGTTGGAAAAGGATAATAACGAATATTTGCGCTATTTATCCGCTAACAGCGGTGCGGATATCGGATTGCGGTTGCTCAGCCCGGTAAAGAAGATGTTAATTGCGGAGAACCTGATACACACAAAAGAAGCGAAAGGACCCGGGATGAACCTTATTACCAGTCGTACTCAGATAAACTATGAGTTCCTGAAGAATCCACGCTACAGAATCTATTTCCATCACGACGATGAAGATATCCATCTACAGCTCAGGGAGAATCTTAGCCATCACCGGTCAGTATATACGCCCTGTCTTGGCTTGAGCGAGAACATCGCTAATTTCTCGTTCGGCGGTGAATTCATGGCTAAACCTGAAACGAGTACCGATCATGTCCCGATACATTCGGTTTTACCGACCGAGAAGGTCTTAGATGCAGATTTTGAGATTGCGGGTGAGTATTTCTCGATTAAAGTACCCTTTGAACTGGATACCGATCGAATCGTCAAGAAATACGGTAATATCCTCTTTGAGAGGTGGTGCAAACCAATAAAAGCAAAACTCAGGTGTCATTACTGGCGCATAGAAGATAGAGATGAGAATATCGTCTTCATTGAATGAGCACGGGCTGATCTCACATCCAACCAAACCGCTGAAGGAGCATCTGCTCAATGTTGGAACGATGAGCAAGAATATTGTGGCATCAAAAAAGCTCAATATATGCATCGATTCACTCACACTTCAGGAGATCGCTTATCTTACCGGCATATTCCATGACTTCGGTAAGGCAACTTCGTACTTTCAGGACTATATAAAAGAGGAGGATGAGGACAGAAGAGCGAAACTGAAGAATAAACCCGAGACAAGTCATAGCCTTATCTCTGCCATATTCACATATTATGCGGTTAAAGCGTATCTGCGTAGCAGAAACCTGATAGAGCGAGATTACTACAGATATCTACCGCTAATCGGTTTTTTCGTGGTTAGACGTCATCACGGTAATCTACACAACGCCGATGATGAACTCATGGAGTTTAATGAAAGTACGCAGCAGGTATTGGAGAAGCAGATAGAATCTATTGATTTTGACGTGATTGAGAATATGTACAGAGAACTATCTACCTTTGATTTGAACCTCAGTGAGATCAGGGCTAAATTTGAACGTAATTACGAACGCCGGGACTACCGGCGAGATCCCGAATCGGGAGTTGTTGTCACGAGCAAAAGATATCTGGGGTTGCTGAAAGACTTTGAAGAGGATAGGAAACTGTTAGAAAGCCTGGAGCATGAGCCATCTTTAGTTTATTATTTCATCACCTTACTTCTGTATTCGGTTCTTTTAGATGCGGATAAGCTCGACGCTGCCGATATTGAACTGACAGAGCGAATAGAGATAGAAGATAACGTCGTTGACGTCTACAAAGAGCATAAAATCGGCAGAAGAGATACAGATGAACGGATAGATAAGATGAGGAATGCGATTTATGATGACGTGATGGCGAATTTAAATCGTATCGATCTGGACAGAGACAGGATAATGTCATTAAATGCTCCAACCGGGACGGGCAAAACACTTACCGCTCTGGCTTTCGCATTGAAACTGAGAAGGGAGATAGAATCCAGAAAGGGCTACAAACCGCGAATAATCTATTCTTTACCTTTTCTTAGCATTATCGACCAGAATTTCGCCGTTTATGAGGATGTATTCGAGACCGTACATGATGCTAAACCCACTTCAGACCTGCTCCTCAAGCATCATCATCTCTCGGATATCGGTTACACGCGACGGAATACGAATATCGGTGAGAATGATACCTTGAAGGATCTTCTGTTTATCGAGGGCTGGCACTCCGAAATTATCGTTACTACCTTTGTCCAGTTTTTCCATTCGCTGATCTCTAACAGGAACAGGACGATAAGGAAAGTCCATAATATGGTGAACAGTATAGTTATCCTGGATGAAGTTCAGGCGATACCGCATAAATACTGGCTACTGCTGAACAGGGCGCTAAAAGTATTTGCCACGCAATTCAATTCCTATTTCATACTCGCAACCGCCACGCAGCCATTGATTTTCGATGAATCGAACGCCGAGATTGTACCTCTGGTAACGAATAAAGAATCGTATTTCAAGTCCCTGAGCAGGGTGAAATTGATGACGTATTTAGAACCCATCACAATCGAAGAGTTTGAAAGGCACCTGAAACAGGATATTAGCCATAATGCTGATAAAGATTTCTTAATCGTACTGAACACGATACGCACGTCAAAAGAGATCTACAATTTCGTACGAGACCTGGACCTCGAGAACACCTCATTTTATTATCTGTCTGCCGCCATAATCCCGGGTGAACGATTGAAACGAATTCGTGCGATAAAAGAAGAGGTGCAGAACAGAAAGATTATTGTCAGCACACAACTCATTGAAGCCGGTGTGGATATCGATGCAGACATCGTATATCGTGACCTTGCCCCTCTCGATTCGATAAATCAGGTCGCTGGTAGATGCAACCGCAATTTCAGTAGTAACAAAACCGGCATCGTCAAAATATTTATATTGAAAGAAGAAGGTGATGGAAGGACGTACTATCCGCATACAATTTATGAGAATTTTATCATCTCTAAGACAATGGACGTTTTCAACGAATTACCAAATAAAGAGATAGAGGAAAGTGAATTCATGTCACTAAACGCGAAATATTTCGAGAAGGTGAATACAGGAAAAAGTGACGATGAATCGAAGAATATCCTGAATAAGGTGGAAACACTCAAATTCGGCGAATTGTCTGATTTCAGATTGATTGAAGAGGACTATCCAGAAGTGGACGTTTTCATAGAATACGACGATCACGCGCGCGAGATATGGCATAAATATACGATGATCAAATCTACAACAGACGGTATAGCCCGTAAAAAGCTGATTCTGGAGATCAAAAGGGAGTTCTACGATTATGTGATCTCCGTTCCCATGAGATTCAAGAACCAGGTGGGATTTGACGCTAAAGCCGGTATAGGGCACATCTCGAAGGATGAGATAGATCAGGGTCTGGGTTACGATCCCGAAACGGGTTTTAAAGCTGATTCCGGTGGTGGAACCCTGATCTGGTAGTTGTGATTAGCCGAGTTTTATCACCGTACCGAACCCGCGGGAAACGGATTTCCCGAGCCCCATGTAATCCGGTATCGCGAAATTCACGATAAAACTGCCCACAAAACCTATATGTGGTGTGCCTTTAAGTACGCATCTCTTAAGGTGCAACGCACCCATACTCACCTTTATCTGCTCCGTAACGAAATAACCCAGGCTCTTCGATGCCGACAGGATATTGCCGATCAGTGTTCGCCGTAAAAGCTCGCGTCGATCGTCTCGATTCAACTTCACGTACCTCTGATAATTCCGTTGACTCAATGCCAGCCATGGAGTGACGAATTTATAGCTCAATAGCTCACCGGAAACGCCAAAATCATACTCCTTTATCGTCAACTCGCGTTCTAACACGGTATACCGCGTATCACCCAGTAATAGCTCATCGTATCTGTCGTATATCGCCTTTAAAACGTCCACACCCTCTTCTATCCCCAGTATCATTGCTTCTCCATTCACTATCTTATACTGGATACGGGGATACCGATATATGAGCTTGTCCGCCACGTGCTGATGTAATAACGCGTATTCGTTAAATCGCGTGGCAAAGAACCCCCGCAGTTCGGCTGCTGCTACTGCAGCTTCCAGCGGCTTGTCTGATCTGAGAGTCAACCGAAGCAGCTTCAAACGCATTTATTTACCATTTATTTGCGCACGGTTACCTTTAACCGCTTCTTTAGTACAGGAACCAGCTTCTTTATCTCTATCTCCTTATTGTTCCTCAGTTTATATTCAGTAATTGACTTATCGGGCAACCGCCCATTGACCTCATAGATATAAAATCCTTCTTCTCCATCTATCGATACTATGAACTCACGGTCTCCTATCTTCCTCAAACCCACGCCCGTAACACTCTTCAACACGTCCAGCAGGCTCGTACCCTTCTTCACTTCTATCTCCTGCTCCTCACTGAACGCTTCCAGAGATTCGTACAACCGCTCTTTGTCTACCCTCAGCACGTGTGTCTTTCCAAATACCTCGTTCTTCACCAGTCCGGCCCGTTCCAGTATCTTAACGTGTTTCGCGGCTACTGGCACCGAGATGCCCAGTGCTTTCGCCAGTCCTGATACGTGATACTCACGATTGAGCAGAAGCTTGACCATCTCCATGCGGGTGTTACTGCTCAACGCCTTAAATATGTCGTCTTCTCTGGCGTTCATAATTACATAATTACTTACCGCAGGGTTCGATAGAACTTCCCGTACCCATCATTCTTCGTTACTATCTCGATAGCGGTGTTTGCCGCTTTTGCTAATACACTCTCCGCTTCCTTATACGATGGCGCTGTGATCCTTATCCGATATCGGGGCGCACCCACATAAGAGCATTCGATACAGTCCTTAGCCACCTCTTTCGCTTTCATCAACGCTTCCTTTATTATCTCCACACCGTTTGGCAACGGACATTTCAGTTCGACATAGCCCGTTATGTTCACCTGCGGTGGCTTAACATTGGCAATGGCTACAGCATGTATCTTATCCGCGAGTTCGTCTGCTATCCCCAGTTCGGTCAATACTCGCTTGCCCGACTTAAGTATCTGCTGGAACGCATCGTATAGACCATCATACGCATCCACGAGCTTCGCCTCAATTTCGGGGATTTCGGATTCGGGAACGGCGAGAGAGAGCCACTTCAAGGCTTTCTTCTCATTCTTCCATGCCTTTATTCGCTCCTTCTTCTGGTTCTCCTTGACCGCCTTCAACGATAAATCTATGTGCCCCCGCCTTTGATCCACATCCAGCACCTTGCAGACTATCTTCTGCCCCTCACGCACGTAGTCCCTGAGATGCTTTACCCAGCCAGTAGAGACTTCGGAGATATGAATGAAACCCTCTTTGTTGCCGTACTCATCGAGACTTGCAAATACACCAAATGTCTTGAGCTTCCTTACCGTACAGACCACCAGTTCACCCTTCTCAGGCCATTCTTCTCTTGGCATTCTCTTCTATCCCCTATCCACCCGGCATCTATGTGAGAACTTCTATCACCCGGCTTTTTATCTCTGCCTTACCGCCGCGAGGTTCGACCAGAGTTCTGCCGCAGACGTTACACCTGACCGTTGTGGTTGCATGATCAAATACGATCTGCTCGTTCTCACAGTCATCACACTTCAACTTGAGGAATTTACTTCTCGTCTCTCTTATTCGCATCTCCTATTCACCTCTATCTATCAATTACTCAACGAATTCGAGCTTGGAGACCCGGAAACCCTCTCTTTGATGCGATTTCTTACATTCCGTGCACTTATATCTAAGAAACAGCTTCTTGGTTGGCTTGTCACCACCCGGTACTTTGGAGAACTTACCGCTATTACCTATGCCCGATCTGCGCTTCTTCTGGCGGACGATCCAGTTCAGGGACGAGGGTCTGCCCCGTTTTACCCGTTCCACCTCATGTATCGTGTGTCGCCCGCAGAACGGGCAGAATATTCTTACCTGTTTCGGCATCTTCATCTTGTTCCTTCACCTCGCTTCTTGTACGCCTCGAACCGCATTGCCACACCGCGATTACATAATACCTCCGCGTTGGTTCTCGGCAACATGATAACATCTTCTTTTCCTACCTTATAAACCCTTCCATCTGTGCCCACGAATGCCGGTATATTATCAAGGATCCTGACCAGCTCATACTTATTATCTTCCTCACCCGGCTCATCCTCTTCACTTACCCCCGCCTCCGGCTCCGATTTCGCTGATTGCGATCCCCCGAAGATGGAAGCGAATATCTTCGCCTTGCCCTCCTCGACCTGGCGCTTCACTGCCTGAAATATCTCACGCTCCTCGGGTAACATGCCCCGCGACGGTGCATCCATACCCGAACTGGCGAGTTTTATTATCTTACCGATGCGTCTCCTCATTATGTCCTCCACCTTCATCCGGGCATTTCTTATCTCATCTTCCACGAAACTTCTACGGGTATCATCCGCTTCGGCTTTTTCTGCTTCCAGGCGTGATATATAACGCCTCACATCCTCACAGAACCTTTCGGGTAACTCTTGTAACGAAGCGGTATTCCTCTCCTTATAGAGGACCTCCCAGAGTTTTTCCACATCCATAGAATGTGGATAAAATACAAATACGAGATTATATTTATTTAACGGCAGAAATGAAACTATTCCGTACGCTCATACCGCTGGAAGAAGCTAAGAATATAGTTTTAACGCATGCCAGAACGCTGGGCATAGAAGAGTTGGATTTTGATGCCGCTACAGGCAGGGTTCTCGCCGAGGATATCGTATCCGATCGTGACAGCCCGCCTTTTGATCGCGCTGCTATGGATGGTTATGCCGTAAGAGCTGAGAATACACTCAATGCCACGCCAAATAACCCCGTGATTCTACGCAAAAGTGAGACAGCGATGGTAGAGGAAGGTGAATATCTACCCGTACAGACCGGTATGCCGGTACCGAACGGCAGTAATGCAGTCCTTATGCTGGAATACGCAAAAGAGGACGGTTCGAAGCTGGAAGTCTTCAAGCCGGTAACACCCGGTAAGAACGTATCGTTCCGGGGTGAGGACGTGAAATGTGGTGATGTATTACTGAGCGAGGGGCGGCTACTACGGGCTGCTGATATCGGACTGCTCGCATCGATCGGTAAATCACACGTGAGGGTGCATAGAAAGGCGGCTATTGGTATATTCTCAACAGGAGACGAGCTCTACGATCCCAAAGAGCATACATCCGGCAAAATCGCGGACGCTAACAGTTACATACTGGAATCGTTGCTTCGCGATATAGCGAAACCAGTAAGAGAGGGAATAATCAGGGACGACTACGAAACCCTGAAAACCGCCATCCGCTCCTGTACAGAGCACCGTGATCTGATACTCGTGAGTGGTGGTAGTTCGGTTGGCAAACGGGATTTCATTGCGGATGTTGTGGATGATTTAGGGGAGATGATCTTTCATGGTGTGGCTATTCGACCGGGCGAGCCCGTTGGGTTCGGGCTAATAGAGAACACACCCATATTCTGCCTGCCCGGGTACCCGGTATCACTGATTGCGGCATTTGAATTGCTCGTCAGACCATTCCTATATGCGATGCACGGAGTGAAAGAGAGCCCTATAAACGAGTTTTTCGCGGTCGCTACAAAGAAGATACCCTCTGCGGTGGGGAGAACCGATTTTGTACGCGTCAGGTTGCATAGCACCGATAACGGGTATTTTGTGGAGCCTCTGCGCGTGAGTGGTTCCGGCATTCTCACAAGCGTGACGAAATCCGATGGGTTTGTTATAATAGAAGAGAATAGTGAAGGTATAGAAGAGGGAGAACTGATAAGGGTGAACCTGTGGTAGTTATGTCAGGAGTAAAGGAAGAGGGAGAGAAAGACGAGGAAGCGCGTATGCGGCAGACGGTCTGGGATTCTTTACCTAAGGGTGAGGTCTTCTTCGCACCGACCGATCCTGAACGGTTCTTTGATGGTATAAAATTCGATATCTCGCCCAGACAGTTCGGGATGCGTGTGCGTAAGCATGATATGTATTGTGAGCTGGGCGGACCAAAACACCGCTACACGAGTTTCTTCTTCATCGAGGTGGTCAAGGATGCGGACCGCATAGAAGACGGGCGTATAGAGGTTATAGGTCCAGAGATAAAGGATATAGCGGGCAAATCGCTACCTTTTGGGTTCTGGGTCAGATACTACGGCAGGTACCTTACGGAGGATCATCTGGACCTCCTGACACGATGGACTTACTTCGCACTGGAGCAGGGTGAAGGCTGGATGCTGCTCAACACGCGTGATACTATCTGGCTGAGGTTACACAAGAAATACGCCCACAAACATGATTTCAAACGTCTCGGACAGGCGATGATAAACCTTTGTAAGATACAGTTTCCAATGGTCGAGCGAGCGGATGTGAAGATACTGATAGCGACCGAAGAGCTTGGTGGCTCGAAACTGACGAAGGAGATAATCGATAGGGTCTGTGCTCCGTACTGGGAGCGAGTGGACGAGCGTGCGAGACGGTTCTCAGATGAGGACGTTGATACCTTCTATGGATGTACTATCTGCCAGACATTTGCACCCACACATGTCTGTGTGGTGGCACCTGATAGACCGCCCTACTGCGGCATTATCACATGGATGGGTGCGAAAGTGATGTGCGATCTCGATCCTTACGGGTACATATTCGAGATGCCGCTGGGTGAATGCCTGGATCCCATTGGCGGTGAGTACACCGGTGTGAATGAAAAGATATACGAGAAATCGAACAGGACGTATAAACGGGTGGTGATGTATTCATCGATAACGTATCCACAAACGAACTGTGGCTGCTTTGAGGCTGCGATATTTTATATACCCGAGGTGGATGGTCTGGGTCTGGTGGATCGCCGATATGCAGGTGAGACTCCGCTTGGCCTGACATTCTCGAAACTGGCGGGACTCATCAGTGGAGGGCTCCAGAATCATGGATATTGCGGTATATCGTTCAGAACACCGCGGTCAAAGAAGTTCGTTCGCGCCGATGGCGGCTGGAATCGTATCGTATGGATACCAAAGGAGTTCAAAGAGACGCTTATTGAATTCATACCCCCTGAGATATATCCGCGGATAGCGACCGAAGAGGATTGTACAGATCCGCTGGAGCTACGTGCGTTTCTGAAACGTGTTAAGCATCCGGTGGTACAACTGTGGAAGAATGGGGAGGAGCCCCAACCGCTGAAAATACCGCCACCCAATACTGATTGGGATCGTGAAGAGGAGCTAATAGCACGCGAGAGGGGTAAGAAACTGCTCGGACGGGTTGAATACCCGGGTGAAGAGACATAAACGCTCATTTAATGCTCATTTATTCGGCGGGATTAAGTGTGAGCGGGATGGTGGAGTTGAAACCGAGGCTGTGGATACTTTGAGGGCGATGAGCCTCATTGGGCGTGCAAAAGCGGGAAGGATAGGTACATGATGCTTTTGGGTGTAGCTCTCGCATCTGCTGGAAAGTGGTATATATCCAGGAACGAACTATTGGGACACAAAAGTTCAAAGACAACTCGAAAAGAAGGAAAAAAGGAGATGGGAGGGTCATTCAGAGGGATGTATATACGCAATACTGAGGATATACAGGAGTTAGTCGGCATTCCTATGGTAAAATTTGTTAAGGAGGTGAAATTAGGGATATAGCAAACATTATTTTTGGTGGTGTTGGTGGAGCGATAATTACCGCGGGAGTTGCATATTATATTTACATCAAAAGTAAAAAACCGCCTACTGGTAAAGCCTACGAAATTCTGAAAGGGCTAGGAAAGATTTTAGAAGAACCGGAGGGAGAATATTACTTTACACGTTCAGTAGATGACAATTTTCACGTTGCCAATCATATCTATAATCATGCTGATGGTGAAATAATTGCGACTGCGTTTCACGAAGACCCTTCAACCTATGGCGAAAGAGACTTGGCTAGATCTTTCAAATATGGGGGTTCTCTATTTACCAGAATAACCTGCCAGGAAGTATGTGATTTAGAATCAGAAGAAAAAGCAAGAAAATCTTTATCTAGAATACTTAAAGGCTCCACGTTTGTTGTTATCCCAAGGGAGGAGGCTATCACAAGAATAGATGGAATTTTTTGTAGGTTTAATGACAATACACACTTATCCTTTATTGCCTTTCGTCACCCTAAAGACCCTGAGAAAAACAGAGGTGTGGTATTTAGAGATGGAATCGCCAAAAGTTTTTTTGAATATTATGAGGAAATAATAGAGAAGTATGCAAAATCGTAAATGGGAACGTCGCCTAACAGAGCGTATCTGGCTTCATGCCTTCGGCACTTCGCCCATCGCCCCCAAATTCCCCCCATAGGAAAAATGAGGGAAATGAGAAATAAAAGGTTTTCGGGCGTTAGCAGTGTGGGCTGGTGTGGTACTACAGGTACTTATGGTACGCGAGTAGGAAGTTGATGGGTAAGGAACGTTTTTGGAAATGCTCTGTTGTTAGTATATGTTCACTATGATTCGACGGAGTAAGGTTATTAAAAAAGATTTTGCATTACTGATATTCTTATTCCTGCTTGTTGTTTTGTCTATTTCATATCCAGAAGAAATATTCAGTTACCCTCTTTTTGTAGACTGGAAGACAATAATAGCGTTTGCAGGATTGCTTATAATTGCTACGGGACTGAAGGTTAGTGGATATTTCCGCCTGGTTACAAAAATACTATTGGGGAATATAAAGACCGAAAGGGGTTTATCGTTTTTTATGATTTTTCTTTCGGTTGCATTATCTCCATTTTTGACTAATGATATAACGCTGTTTATAGTCGTACCATTGGTCATCAGTGTAGAGGACATCATAAAAAATGATATAGACATTGATAAATTAGTGATATTAGAAGCTATTTCTGTTAATATTGGTTCAACCTTAACACCGATTGGTAACCCTCAAAATCTATTTTTGTGGCATAAATGGGGTATCTCCTTCATAAGCTTCGTCGTGAAGATGTTCCCATTAGTTGTTATTCTTCTCGGTATTCTTCTGGTATTTGCATGGTTTATCGTCCCCAAAAGAGAAATAGAACGTTTTGAAAGTGAGAAAGAGGATAAAAATAGAAAAAATCTATTTATTTTATCGATATCACTACTGATAGCTTATATCGTCTCCCTTGAGCTGGGCTACGCTTACTGGGTTTTATTACCAATATTTGCAATTTATTTCTATTTTTATAAAGAGGTCCTGCTGGATGTTGATTGGTTGCTTCTGTTACTATTGGCTATCATCTTTATTGATTTCCATGTCATAGCAACCATTCCTGGTGTCGAAAAAATCGTAAATATGCTGAATTTACATCCAGCAGGAGATGTGTTTCTGTTTTCGGCATTAGTATCCCAGATACTCAGTAATGTACCCGCAAGTGTATTTGTGTCAAAGTTTACCCATAACTGGCAGGCAATTACTTATGGAGTGAATGTTGGAGGTAATGGTTTGGCTATATCGTCCCTGGCAAATATTATCGCATTGAGAATGAGGAATAATAAACGAATATGGTTGAAATTCCATAAGTATTCAATACTCTACTTTATAATAAGCGCAGGAATCATTTATACACTGTTTTATATTCGCTAGGCCCTGCCGAAAAGGTTATAACAGCAGACGACTTCACCCCGAAAATATTATCCCGTCGGTGTATGCTATTTCATGTTGAAGAGCATATATACCTTGACCGCGGCATTTTTGGATCACCTGCGGGTACCAGTTGGGAATTACTGGCAGCTCCCCCAGATGGGAATTCCCGGCTATTTTGCGCTTTATTCTGATGTCTACCGAAGTCTAATTTCAGGATGAAGCCGGGTTAAAGAATACTTTTTTATTAATGAGTATCCTATTATTAGCACTGAACAGGGTACAAAGACGAAGGTGGCGATGGCGGATGGAAACCGGAGCAAAAGGTGTGTAATCGAGAATTGACGGTTTTATGTGAACCCTTTCTGTGATGTTCGGGGGGCCGCTCATGCACGCACGCCGCCGGGACGTGTAACATAAGAACCCCTTGGGTAGTTATGGTTCGGGGTCCAAATCCCCGGAGGGGTATAGCGCCGGGGAGGGGCGCTTTATAAGATTAGGAGGTGATATGAAATGGAGAAAAGTGTGGGGACTATACTGGAACCAATTACAGCAATTTTGTTTGCGGCGATAATAATGGCGGGTGTTTTGGCAATAGTACCTGCGGTAAGTGCAATTGTGGTAAATCTAAATAGTAGCGACTATTTCGTCTATAGCCACTTAGATACAGGATTATCGGGCAGCTACGGCGTGGATGGATATGTGGGAGCCGATGGTGTTGACAGAATTATCTTTTACAGTGGCAGTACCGCATATATCTACAAAGTCACCATTCCCGAAGGTACTGATCCGAACACGCATCCCGACAACCCAGAAGCGCCGGGCGAGATAGCTCCCAGGACATTCACTTTGGATAAGACATTTGATCTGGGTGTGGAGTTAAGCCATACTTCAGAGTTTTATGTAGATGCTGAGAATAACATCATATATCTCGGTGCCTACGATAAAGGGATCAGAAAATACATCTACAATGAGACTATTGATAATTACGTCTACGATTCTACAGTGGCACCGTGTCCACCGGAGCTGACGGACAGTTTAGCTTACGATAAGGACAACAACGTATGGTATGCAGGTGCTCGGGCATGGAATGACGTGCCAGGTGTTACTCCGAGAAACATGTGGAAGTACGATGGTTCGCAAGGTCCTGACGGTACCTGGGAGCTGGCTTTCCAGTACACCACACCAGAAGGTACTGATCCCATGACGCACCACGATGGCTTAGAGTTTATCTCAGGATACCTCTGGCTTGCTGACTATGTAGGTGATTATATCAAACAGTACACCCCTGATGGTACTTTAGAGGATGTGTTCTGGCACGAACCTCTGGGTCACGAACTTGAGGGTATGGGCTTTGGCGCTTTGGGTCATTTTTGGTGTGGATCACACCGCGGTACTATAACAGAATTTGGTGGTGGACCACTTCAGGCTGCGGTTGAAGGCATACCTGACCAGTGTATATTTACAGGTGAGACATTTGATACCTTCGATCTGGATGATTATACACGAGGAACTCCACCGTTTACATGGAATTACAGTGGGAATGTCAACCTGAGCGTGAGCATTGATGACGATAATGTCGTCACTGTTTCCTATCCTGCCGGCTGGAATGGAAGCGAGACCATTTCCTTCACGGTAACCGATTCCAGAGGTTACTCTGCCACCGATGATGCAACATTTGTGGTACATCCTGTTCCCGTGGTTGGCGATATTCCAGACCAGACAGCACCCTTTGTACCATTTGATCTGGACGATTATCTTTCAGGAATAGATCCTGCTCTGGTAATCTGGTCTGCTTCTGATCCAGGCGATGGCTGGACAGTAGAGATCGACACAAATAATGTAGCCACAGTTACCGCTCCAGAAGGCGCAACTGAGCCCAAGAGCATAACATTCACCGCTACGACAACCGCCTGTGGCAGAAACGCGAGCGACAGTGATGATGCTACTTTCATCCCCAATCAACCGCCAGACGTTACCGGTGCATATCCAAGCACAAGCTGTCTATGGCCACCCAACCACAAATTCGTTGACATAACCATAGAGGGCGTTACAGACCCGGACGGAGACCCTGTCACAATCACCATTACCGGCATTACCAGTGACGAGCCAACGGCTTCAATCGAAGGTGCCGGTGGTGCCAAACATGCACCAGATGCAAGTGGTATCGGAACTGATACAGCCAGCGTCAGAGCCGAACGGTCTGGAGGGGGCAATGGCAGAGTGTACGAGATTACATTTGTTGCCAGTGATGGAAAAGGAGGAGAGACTGAGGGCAATGTGACTGTCTGCGTGCCACATGACCGGAGGCAATGTACCTGTGACTGCATTGATGACGGGCAGAACTACGATGCCACTGAGATAAACTGATGTCGGTGGATATATGATGGGGAATGAACAACCTGTAGGAAATTAGAGATAAGAAGAGGGGTCCTATTCCTCTCTTCTTGTATTTTTCAGCTGCAGTTGAATTTCAAGGATTTTTGTGGTGTATTTTTACAATTTGAGCTAAAATAGCCCTAAATAAGTGATAGGGGGCTATATAAGTACACCAGAAATACCATCAGGCATTCAGTCTCGCTTATATTCGTGTTTCCTGCCTAAACGCTCTTCCTTTATATCCTGTCTACAGGAAAATGCTGATATAAAAAGATTGTGCAACACGGCTCGGTGGTTTAGAACTATATATGCTCCTGTTGCATACATGTTGATGATGGAACGGAAGATGAAGATAGGGCTCATGGGTGCATGGAACACCGATTCCGGGGCGGCCAGACATACAGA
>JAODGH010000048.1 GCA_025464325.1 Methanosarcinales archaeon
GATTTAATAGCCCTATGGTCTGTTCTATATCCACATCCTTCTCTTTCGATTCCTTGATCGCCTCTTCGAGTACTGCTGTGCCTTCAAAACCCCTTATCATGGCATCTATATCAATATCGGCAATCGATGCTCCTTTTGATAGGGCACCAAAACGTCGTGCTACATGTATAAATCGTCTCTTGAATAGCCTGCTTCTACGTAATGCCCGTAAAACCAGCTTTTCTATATCTGCTATAGACACGCTCAACTCGCGAATGAGTGCTTCAACATCTTCCAGTTCCGCTTCACTCATCAATGATATCTGATACGAATCGTGTTGCACGCTTACCGGTACACCTGTCCTGTCAGATATCATGGTGGCGAGTAACATTCCGAGCGTCCGGTTCACGCGCAATCCCGAAGTACAGCCTATGATTATGTACTCATTCCATCTCTCGAGCGTGAGCAGTCTATCTGTAGGTACTGGATAGCCCTTATCTATCTGCCGGACTATTTCATCCACCGCCCTTATTGCATCCCTACCACTTATGTAAGGATACCTCAGGGTCAGTTCTTCAGATATCGCTACGATATCGCTACCACGTTCAAGTCTCTCCGCAACTGCACCTCTTATAGCACCCACCTCATTCGCAACCTCATAAGGAACGGGAATCTCCTCACCCACCCAGCCAGGTATCGCCCCCGTGGGATCGTTATCTTCACTCACGTATATCCTGTCTCCATAGAGATACAGTATCTTCCAGACGCGACCACTTTCAATGAACTTATTGCCCGGATTGCCGTATTCAGCCACAAACGCCTCGTCCAGAATACCCACAGGATTGCCACTCTCTTCCTCAATGACGAGAAAATGTTTCACTTCCGGTATCATGGACAGATGCTCGAAGTAATACGCGTACAGCGGCTTGATACGTCGCGGGCGTAGAAAGACTCTATCGGATTCAGAGTACCATAAAAGCCCCGGAATACGCGAGTGCATGTACTTCAGTACAGAAACCAGCTCCTCTGTCTCCAGGTCCCTGTACGGATATGCCCGCCTTATCAGGCTCAGTGCTTCGTCAAAACTCCATCTCCGTTTCAGCATTAACATGCCTGCTATCTGATGTGCCAGGACATCAAGCGGTTTATGCGGTATATTCGCCGGTTCCTGTTCTTCCGAATGCGCTCTCCGGCATATCACCAGTGCCTCAAGCGCATCATTGGAATCCTGAACGATTATTGCACCAGAAGCCCGTCCACCGATCCTGTGACCACTTCGCCCTATACGTTGCAGCAACCGTGTTACCTGCCGTGGTGAGTTGTACTGAACGACAAAATCCAGGCGTCCGATATCTATGCCCAGTTCCAGTGAGCTCGTACAGATTATACCACACAGTTTTCCGTCCTTGATGCCTTGTTCGGCATTTATACGGGCGGATCTTGACAGTGAGCCATGATGCACACCCATCGGGAAGCTGAGATCCCACACACGGAACCTGCTGCCGAGTATCTCTGCCATTGACCGCGTATTGGTGAAGACCAGTGTGGACTTGTGCTTTTCTGCCAGATCACGAATCATCCGTAATCGAGCAACAACTTCGGGATACGTATAGAGCTCCCTGGCAAGGCTGATATCGCAGGATTCTGCCGCAGGATAAAATACACGGACCTGCATGGACCTCGATACAGGTACATTGACGATCTCACAATCGCGATCTGAGCCAACGAGGAATTTCGCCACGCACTCCGGTGAGCCGATAGTAGCAGAAAGCCCGATAAGCTGGAAATCACCATTTTTCATGTATCTCAGTCGTTCCAGTGCCAGTGCCAGCTGTGAGCCACGTTTATCGCATGCCAGCTCATGTACCTCATCCACAATCACCCATTTAACCGAAGCGAGATGTTTACGCATTATCCTGCCGGTAAGCAGTGCCTGTAACGTCTCAGGTGTGGTGATGAGTATGTCTGGCGGTACCATAGCCTGCGCTTCACGTTCTTTTGACGTTGTATCGCCATGACGCACACCGAGTCGCAGGTCAAGACGCTTACACCACCACTGCAACCGCTGTAACATATCCCTGTTCAGAGCTTTCAATGGCGTTATGTAGAGCGCTTTTATACCCGGCAGATGCTCCCTGATCAACGCGTCAATAACCGGCAGGAACGCCGCTTCTGTCTTACCACTCGCCGTTGGTGCTATCAACAGAACGTTCTTACCCGCGATTATCAGCGGTATGGCTTTCTTCTGTGGTTCTGTAGGTGTATGAAAGCCCTTATCAGATATGGCTCTCTGGACAGGGACAGATAATCTGGAAAACACTTCTGAGTCCATCTTTTTTAAGCATGGAGGAGTGAGGAGAGTAAGCCCCCTTCTGTTTCCGCAGCATTTATCTATGCGCCCCTTATACGGGCTTGCACCCACGAGGTTGGTCGTTCCATCCGTCACCCACACGACCTCATCCTCCCGGAATCATCGCATTGGTGTGGTGCGGTATCGTTTCTATACCAGAGCCAAGACTCTCGCCTTATGCCATCTCGGCATTCGTGTTTTTAATGGTGGGGGAACTTTCCTCAGCCTTCTTTTTGAAGACCGGCAGCTGCCCTTCCTCTCTCCTCCATTAAACTAATTATCGATTCATGCATAAATAAATCAACAAACCGAAAAAGAAGAGAGAATAAAAAGAAAAAGAAGAGAAAAATGGTCAGCCGATGATGGGTATGAGACCATCCGCAGCCCTGTTCGATTTCCTGTTGTTGATAGCTGCCCTGTTGTATACTCCCCCGATCTCCCATCGCGGTTCCACACCGGTGAGTATTGCTGTCACCCTCACACGTCCATCGAAGCCCTCGTTTATACGCGCACCCCATATCACATTCGCGTCCGGGTTCAGATCATACGTGAGCAACTCCACAATATCGTTCGTCTCTTTCAACTGTAGATCTTCACCACCGGTGATATGGATGAGTGCACCTTTTGCCCCCTGGTAGTCAACTTCCAGCAAGGGATGACTGAGTGCGTCTGAGACAACAGCTTCTGGCTTGTTATCCGCTTTTGTCGTTTCTCCCACAAGCATTACCGCAACACCGCCTTCGGACATCACCGCCGTAAGGTCCGCGAAATCGAGGTTTACGAGCGAGGGTTTTGTTATCGTCTCCGTAATGCCCTGAATCGTGGTCGCGATAAGCATATCCATCACCTTGAACGCCTCATTTACTGGCTTATCACCCGCATGTTCCAGTAATTTATCGTTTTCGAGCACGATGACGGTATCCGTTGCCTTCCTCAGTTCTTCAATACCCTCCACCGCTTTTAGCCTTCTCCTGCGCTCGGCAGCAAACGGGAACGAGACCATAGCGACTACAATCGCACCCTCTTCCTTCGCTATCTCCGCAACAACCGGTGCTGCGCCGGTACCCGTGCCACCGCCCATTCCTGCGGTCAGAAACACGAAGTTCTTACCCGTAACCAGCTCCCGTATCTTCTCTTTATCCATCTCCGCGGCTTTCCTGCCCGTCTCCGGAGAACCTCCGGCACCCAGACCACGAGTAAGCGATTTCCCGATCAGTAGCTTCTTTTTGCATTTGATAGTATCCAGATGCAGTTTGTCGGTATTTATCGCCACCCGGTCCACACCGTCAAGCCCACCAAGCATCTCCAGCCGATTCATTGAGTTGTTACCACCACCACCGACACCAACGATGGCAAGCTTTGGTACGCCAAACAAATCGTCTTCGTCATCCATTGCTGTACTCGCTTTAGGAACATATCCTTCCATCTTCATTTTGTACTCTCCTTCTTTCATTTACTCGACAGATATTCTAAAGAAGAATGGGTTATATAAAACTTTCTATTAATGATACAATTTTATTTATACCTTTTGTTTCCTGTGCAGATATGGCTACCACAGAGTCGCGGCGATAGGGCACGTCACGGGATGCCGGATCAAGAGTGATAGACGCACGTCAGCCTTCTTCGGTACCCATACGCGCACCAGACAGCCAGCTCCGCTATCGCGTTCTCTGGTTCCGCACACCCATGATCTGCCATAATATACGCACATGAATATTATTACATGGATGCGGCGGGAGAGTATAAACAGTGCATAATCATCAGAGCGGATTTGAAGTTATCGAAGGGTAAGGTCGCTGTGCAGGCTGCGCATGCATCACTGCTGAGTTACGAACGCGCTTCAACGCGTGATAGGGCACGATGGATAGCTCAGGGGCAGAAGAAGGTGGTACTCCGGGTGGATAGTCTGAAGGAGCTGTATGAGCTGAAAGAAAAGGCAGATAAGCTTGGTCTGCCCTGTGTAATCGTTGAAGACGCTGGATTGACAGAGGTGCCACCTGGAACTGTGACCGCTCTCGGGATAGGACCCGCAAGTGCGGAGAAGATAGATATGATCACAAGCCATCTGAAGCTACTGTGATATATGAACCTTACCGTTCAGGATCGTGTACCGGACCGCGCCGGGGAATTCGTAGCCTTCAAACGGAGACCACCCACACTTTGTCCTCAATTGCTCCGCTTTGATCTTCACAGTCCGGTGCTCTAAAATCGTCAGATTCGCTCGTTTTCCCTCCTCTATACTACCCCTGTCCGAGAGCAACAGGAACTTCGCGGGGTTGTATGCACATGTCATTGCGATCACTGAGGGATGCACACCCTGGTTGAATATGAGCCATGAAACGAAATTACCGAAGGTATCGAGGTTTGGTACACCCGCAGGTGCTTCTAATATATCAAGTGCTTTTTCCTCCTTCGTGTGGGGTGCATGATCGGTCACGAGGAAATCTATATTACCGCTCCTGAAAGCATATAACAGCAGACGACGATCTAATTCCGTCCTTAGAGGAGGATTGGTCTTCAGTAAACCCTTACGCCGCTTCAGGTCGTCCCGGGTAAAGAAGAGATGATGCGGCGTCACCTCACAGTGAACCCCCCCACCCTTTATAAGCGTCAGGGAATCATACACAGAGACGTGGGCTATGTTGATCGTGCGAGATGACGCACAGCAGGCAAGAACTCGATTTATCGCTACTAACTCCGCCTGTGCGGGACGCAACCACGAATGAGGCTCTTCATCCACCGCTGCTCTTAGCTCACTACTTCTACTATCTATGAGTGCCTGATCCTCACAATGCACCACAAGTGGTCTGGACCCAACCGCTCTGACAGCTTCGGGTAGCTGTTCGGTCCTTATACGTAATGAATCGGCGAGGAAGATTTTGTAGCCTATCGCTTCTTTACCCATATCTGCCACCTCTTTCAGGTTGGTTCCGGTAACCAGACCATAGAAGAATACATCAACCCGGGATTTCTGGCGGGCGAGTGCTTTCTTAGCACGTAAACGTCTGGCATTTATTGCGGGCAGTGGTGTATTTGGCATATCCACGACGGTGGTAACACCACCATGAAGAGCAGCTTCGGTACCGGATCTGAAATCTTCCTTGTAGTTCCATCTCTCACTGCTATCCTCTCTAAGATGCGCATGAATGTCAACGAAGCCAGGGAAGATCAGACAATCAGGTGTTTTTAGTGTCTTCTCGCCTTTCAAACCCTGCTTCTTTATCGCTGTTATGAACGCACCGTCTATACCTATCTGGACGGTGTTATATACCGCCCACGGATTTATTGCTCTGCCTTCAATCACCAGATCATGACGCATCCTTTTAAATACAGGAAATATAGAAGATGAATAGTATGTTCCCAAATAAAAGGATTCAGAGCATGATAGGGAAGAAGGTACACATAGAGATGAAAGGTGAGAAGAGCGTGCTCGAAGGTATACTGAGAAGCGTGGACGATTACCTGAACCTGCATATGAGCGCGGTGAACGAGCTTCAGGATGGCGAGAGAAAGCGATTGCTCGGCTCTGTGGTCGTTAGGGGTAATAACGTGGTACTTATAAACCCCATGAAGGAATGAACGAACTGACAAAGGGCAAGAATATAGGGATCATCGGCATAGGTAATATAGGTGCTTCGATTCTCCGTGGACTACTGGCGACCATAGCAGATGCGCGGTTCCTGATAACCGATGTCCGGAAGGAGATTCTAAATGCGTTCGCAGACGATTCACGGGTGATACCGTGCGATAGTAATAAGGGACTGGCAGGTAAATCAGATATACTGATACTGGCGGTCAAACCGAAGGATGTAGGTACCGTTCTGGAAGAGATAGCACCACTTATGCGTGATAAGCCATTGATATCCGTAGCTGCTGGTATTACGACCGACGAACTGGAACGATACGTGAAGGGTGGAAGAGTGGTACGGGTGATGCCCAACATAGGTGCGAGAGTTGGTGAATCGGTATCTGCGTTATGCGGTGGTCGTAATGCCACAACGGAAGATATCGCATTAGCTGATGAGATTTTAAGTGCTATTGGCTCTATATATCATGTAAAGGAGAGTGATATGGACGTGATAACCGGTCTGAGTGGCAGTGGTATCGCATTCTTCGCAGAGGTGATAGATGCGATGGCGGATGCCGGTGTGTATGAGGGTTTACCACGTGATCTGGCACTGGCAATTGCTGCGAAGACCGCGCTTGGTGCGGCACGTCTGGTCATTTCGGGTGATGATCCCGCAGCGATAAAAGCGATGACCGCGTCACCGGGTGGTACAACCATAAGAGGCATATATGCAATGGAATCGCGTGCAGTACGAGCGGCGATGATGGAAGCAGTAATAGAAGCTACGAAACGAAGCAGAGAACTGAGGGAGCGATGAAGGACGATTTAATCACCCGGGCTATAGAGATACTGAAGGAGGCTGGCTTTATTGTATCCAGTAGATGCCGTGCGAGGAGTTTTGATCTGGCGGCGCGACGCGGTGATCTGATCCTGCTGGCGAAGGTGCTTTATAACATAGACGGTCTGAGCTATGAGATAGCGCGGAGTATAAAACGAGCTGCATACTCATTACTCGCTTCGCCTATCGTCGTTGGTGAGAAGAAAGGTAGCTTCTTCCTGGTGGACGATGTTGTCTACCACAGGCACGGTATACCGGCGATTAACGTCAATACGCTCTATGATTATTTCATTGCGGGTGTACGTCCTTACGTATATTCAGCCAGTGGGGGGTTATATGTGAATATAAACGGTGAGTCGATGCGATTGGCGCGGGAGAAGAAGGTACTATCGCTCGGTGATATAGCTTCGTGCCTGGGCGTTTCCAGACGCAGTGTGAGCAAATATGAGGAGGGTAACGTGAGTACAACGATAAACATAGCATTGAAACTCGAGGAGATACTGGACACAGCATTGATCGAGCCACTGGAGATACTAACGCCCGAGAAGGAGATGCCTGAGATGACAGAAGCAGGTATAGACGATGCCAGTTCCATACTGGAACGGAACATACTTAGTATGATGGAAGAGATAGGCTTCGAGATATTCACAACTGCACACGCGCCGTTCAATGCTGTATCGCTATCACAATCGAGAAAGGAGTGTGTACGTATCCTCACGGGTATAAGCAGGTACACGGAGCGTGTAATAAAAAGAGCAAAGATACTCAGCAGCCTATCGGCTGTTACAGGTACGCGATCAGTATTTGTGGTTAACGGTAGCGTAAAGCGTGTACAGGTGGAGCAGACGGTA
This sequence comes from Methanosarcinales archaeon, assembly GCA_025464325.1. Classification (GTDB taxonomy): domain Archaea; phylum Halobacteriota; class Syntropharchaeia; order Alkanophagales; family Methanospirareceae; genus G60ANME1. The sequence continues at coordinate 7,587 of JAODGH010000048.1, forward strand.
CTGATGGAGAAGGAGGAATTGAAGAAGATAAGAGACCCCGAAGAGTTCACATCTGTGATCGAAGAGAGGATGCGAGATGACCGCAGCTAAAATCGCAGTCATTATGGGCTCGGAAAGTGACCGTAGCGTGGCAGATAAGGCAGTGGAGGTACTGGAGAGGTACGGGGTGGCTTATGAAACACGTGTGATATCGGCACATCGCGAGCCTGAGGTGCTTGACAGGTATCTTAAGGAGATAAGGGATAGTGTGGCGGTGGTTATTGCGATTGCGGGCTTGTCTGCAGCGTTACCGGGCGTAATAGCAGCGAAGACCGATAAACCCGTTATCGGTGTACCCGTGAGTGGAAAGCTACTGGGTATAGATGCGCTCCTCTCCATGGTACAGATGCCTGCCGGCGTTCCCGTAGCAGTTGTGGGAGTGGATAATGGAGAGAATGCCGCTTTGCTCGCTATTCGTATGCTTAATATTCCCAAATAAGGTTTTATCTTTATGATTTATCGCCTTCTCTTAAAAGGAAGACGAAGCTCCTTACCACTGCTATAGCGGTGATCTCTGAACCAGAATACACCGGAAGCGAAACTGGATATCGATTGCTGTTTACGCCAGTGAGTTATATGCCGGAGTTTGCGCAGTACTCTGTCCAATAACGTCCTGTGTTCGTCCCCGGATAGCTCTTCCCGGCGATTATATAGCTGCTCAAATTCGCTATATGTCTCGCTCAACTCTTTATCATCAGTGTAATAGCCTGCTAAATCTTTCAGTTCCTCATACACTGCCTTTATCTGAGTTTTGTAGTCATCCATGTCCCCCATCATTAAAAACTTCTTAGCTTCGGTCAGATCCCGTTCAAGCCTGTCGAGTGTCCATCCACTGGCTAACACACGTACCACAGGATAGAACTTTCTCACGTACTCGGGCTTCTTTGAGAGCAGGTTCCTCAGGCTGACAATACCCACAAGAACACCCCTTTCAACGACCGGTAGCCGCTTTATACCTCTATCTACCATGATCTCACACGCTTTCTCCACCGGTGTATCTGGTTCTATGGTTATCAGCGGAGTGGACATTACATCCTTCGCTTTTACTTCACTCGCCTTTCTGTCGTTCACGAGGACCTTTAATGCTATGTCCCGTTCGGTGATTATACCCGCAGGTTTGCCCTTCGATGTGATCACCACACTACCTATGCCCAGATTCTCCATATCCTTCACTACGTCTATCACCGGCGTATCCTCATCCGCCGTTATTATCGGCGTGGTCATTATATCACGAACTCTCATATCCCTTTATTTACCTCCTTCACCACTTCTTCATATGTTGAGACCGTATATCCCGCGATTTTATCCCATGTGAAATATTTCAAAACGCGCATCCTGCCTCGTCGTCCCATCTCCTTCGCTTTAGCCATATCGTCCAGCAGTGTGGTTATCCCCCATGCTATATCCGCTGAATTACTGCCATCCACATGTATACCCGTCTGATCATGACCTGAAGGGATGACAAAATCGCGAAAACCGCTTATTCCCCGTGCACCGACCACAACCGGCTTCTCCATCGACATCGCTTCCAGCGCCACGATGCCGAAGGGCTCATAGACCGACGGTGCCGTGAAGATGTCACAACTGCCATAGTGGACTATCCGCTCCTCCTCGGATACAAACTCGAATCTGGTCTTTACATGGTCTTCTATGCCCAGTCGGGAGATCAGATCGGTTATGGTCCGTTCCAGCTCGCCTCTACCAAGTATAACCAGTTTTGCTTCAGGATGCTTACTTATAATGGATGGAACCGCCTTCACAAGGTTCACAATACCCTTCACGGACGTCAATCTACCGATGAAAAGTATCATCTTCTCATCAGGTGCGATATCATATCTTGCGCGCAACGCCGCTATATCCTCAGATTTTTGGTGGAGTATATTATAAATAAGTACATCGCTGAAGAATCTGATACCGGTACCCCATCTTTTAAGGTCTTCTGCCACAAATATTGGTAGTATGTTACTACCATCAACGAGCATTGGTCTATTAACATCTATGCCCTTTAATATCTCCCGGGTTTTTAATGCGCCGTCATTAAGAGTGAATACCGATATATCATGACCAAGATCCAGAATTGCAGGACATATATCCGCGGCATACGTGCCAAGACCACCCACAAGCCTCGGTGGATACTCCCAGACGAAGAAGCCTATACGCATTATACTATAAATATTAACTCATGTAATAGGATATAAAGCTTCCGCTCGCGTGATTTCAACTTCTGCTCCGCGATATTGCCGTCATAAACCTTCGTTTGATCTGTTCGGGGCTCAATTTTACGGTGTCCACGTCCCTGTTGCCCGGTTTCACTATCACATGAACGAATCGCGGACCATCATGGATATAAAGCCGTTCGGTCACAGAACGAAGTTCGTCACTGGTATGCACCTTCACCGTCTGCTCTATACCACTCGCTATCGCCATCAATTCCATATCCACTACGGCAAACGCATCGGTCAACTGGTCTCCGGTACTGCCCAGCGTACCATTATCGATGCAGAAGATTGTGAGATTCTTAGGTTTTTCGGCTGCGATCGTTGGTAATATGCTGGTCGATAGCAGACTACCATCACCATCGATAACAATCGTCTCCCGACTCGTTTTCAGAGCCAGACCCAGCCCTATCGATGATGCCTGACTGTAACTGCCGAGCATGTAAAAGTTCAATGCTCTGTCCCTTATAGAATACATCTCCCTGCATGGAATGCCTATATTCGTGATTACACACTCTTCATCCAGAAAATCCGCTAAAATCTGTAGCGCATCGTAGCGCGTCATTTCTCCATCGCTTATCTCTTTATCATAGTTCACCCTTCGTCTCATATACCGTCCCGGGTATTCGATCCCATCCGCTTCCTGGCACCCTTCAGCCCATATCGCGGGCGATAACAGAGCTACACAGGGCGTGTTTTCATCGTATGCATGCGTGATAACCTCTTCAATCAATCCTATATCTCCTGAGCTGTGTATCTCCCGGTATGGTATACCAAATGCACGTAACGCATCCGGGAGCGCTTTATTAAACGGTATCTGTGCAGGTATGATCTCGTTATGAATACCACGCCAGCTGGCTAATATCGGTAACGGTAGCCTGTAAGTAACAGAAAGGGAGAGCAACGCATTGAAGCAGTTGCCCAGTCCCGAGCTCTGTATGATCATCGCCGGCTTGCCACCACCGAGGTACACACCTGCACTTATGCCGACACCATCTTCTTCCTTGTTCAGGGATATAGCTCTCAAATCCGGGTCAGAATGCACAAGTTCCAGTAAACGCTTGATTCTACCGCAAGGCAGTGTACTAACGGTATCGATCCCCTTACGTTTGAGTATGCTCAGTACTTCCCGCTCCTCGTTCATCAGTTCAACGTCTGAGCTTATCAATCGCTATTTCCGCAGCTCTTCTGCCTGATAGCAGCATAGCGCCGAAGGAAGGTCCCATTCGTGGCAGTCCAAACGCTGTAGAAACAGCCATGCCCGTTACTATCAGCCCGGGATAGAACTCCGACGTATGCATAACCACGAGATCCTCGGATTTATCGACCCACATAGCACCCTCGCCTTTCGTCTCTAACAGGTCCCGTGCCTCCAGCTTCTTCAACACTACTGCTTCGTGTCCCGTAGCATCAATAACGAACCGCGATTCCAGTGATATTGGATCAACGCATGCAATGGGGCGGGGTAGCGTTGAGACCGCTGTCCAGTTCACCACGGCACCGCATACCGTTTCATTATGGACCACCACATCCTCCAGCATCACCATATTCAGTATCATGGCACCGGAATCACATGTCGCGGCTATCAGCCTTGAACATGCATGTACGGCATCGGCAACAAATAGCTCACTGCTGTACTCCTTGAATGGCACTCCAAGCTCTTCAAGGCATTCCTGTGCCGGTGCACGGACCGTAAGCTTATTCATCAGGAAACCACCGAGCCAGAAACCACCGCCCAGATAGTTGTTCTTTTCTATCAGCAGCACCCTTACGTCACGCGACGCCAATTCCTTAGCCGCCATCAAACCCGAAGGACCACCACCAACAACGATGACCTCGCTCTCCAGGTAGCGTTCAAACTCTCTCGCAAACTCAGCCACTATCGCACCCGTTATCTGATTCTCAGATGAGGATGCAAAAGACATATGGTCATTCATTTTTCGTTTAGAATAGTTTCCCGCGGTTCATTATCTCGTTCGGATCCAGGATGTGAAGAAACTTCTTCCACACCTCCGCAAGATACCCTATTCGTTCCGTAGTAGGCTCTATTATGCCCGCGTATGGTCTGAACCAGCCGTAAATACCCAGATCCAAGAGCCGCTGGAATTGCCTGCGGTTATATTCCCGTAACTTCTCTCCAAATTCCGGATCACTTCCATCGTAAAATATATCGAGTTCAACGTAACATAGCTGCCCGTGAAAACTGTATATCGGATCGAGATAGTAATGGACATGGTCTTCTGGTATGCCAACCTCAATAGCGGTACGTTTATGTACCTCATAGTACTTCTTTGCAAGTGTCAGCGGTCCATATAGCCCGATACAGTGATAATTGCCCCGTATGCCGAATACCATACAGCTACACTCTGCACCACCCAGACTCTCTGCCTCGAACGTCCGCTTGAACTCCTCAGGTACCTCCAGAACCTTCCCGCCCGATTCTTTTATATATGCCCGCACCAGCTTATCCTTTGCCTCGAATATGCCGTCGATTCCCTCGACAAGCACACATAACACAAACTTCGGTAGTTTCTCGTATGGATAATCGAATGTGCCAAATATGCCCTTCAGCCAGCTCTGGTTGTCCACCAGCCGGATACTCGCCGCTAATTCATCGTTCATCAGGTTATAGATCAACCCGGTCGAATCCTCAACATCATCAAACCCGATGAAGTATTCCTCCCTGTTATCGTATAGGCGATATAATTTCGCCGTTAATTCGGTCACCACACCGCATGTACCAGGATGTGCGCATAATACACCCGCAAAATCTGGTCCTACACCGTACCGGAAGTATGGCATATCCGAGAGTGCACGGGAGCCCGTCTTTATTATCTCACCGTTTGGTAGTACCATCTCAAATGAGATTGTGTGATCATGACCATCTACCGCGGCAGTCTGGTAGATACCCCGCAGATAATAGTTCACGAGTACACTCACGGTAAGTGGCGCATCAGGGAACGCGGGTCGGAGTTTGTATTTACGTGTCTGTTCCTTGAGCATACCGAATGTTACTCCGGGCTCAACCGTTGCTGTCTTCATCTCGGGATTTATCTCTATGATGTGGTTCATTCTCCCCAGGTCTAAGAGGATACTCCCTTCGTGGATCGGTATCGCCAGCCCGCGTACATTTATGCCCGTACTGTAAGGAATCACCGGTATCTTCTCCCTGTTCGCGAGCATCAGGACCGCTCTGACCTCTTCCTTGTTCGCAGGACGTACCACATACGCCGGTCTCTTCGGTGGCACAAAATGCCAGTGCTGGTCGCGCGAATACGACGCGCAGATCGCTACATCATCGGTAGTGTTCTCATCTCCCACTATGGATTTTAACTCGTCTATCAACATGTTTATAGGTAATAGAGTGATACGTTAAAAAATAGGGTAAAATGCTGAATCTGAAACTCAGGTTAATATTAAGTTAAGTCGTATTAAACTACGAGGTATATAAGATGGCATCAACAGCGAAATTTTGGCGGGAGCAGGCAGCGCGTTATAACCTTGAAGGTACACGATGCTTGACCTGTGGTAGTTTCTTCTTCCCACCACGTGCTATATGCCCTCGATGCCGACGTAAGGGGGAGATAGTACCTTATCGATTCAAGGGTACCGGAGAAGTTATAACATACACAACGGTGCACCAGGCACCCCGGAATCTCAATCGGCAGATACCTTACACATTGGCGATAATACGGCTTGACGAGGGTACACAGCTGCTTTCCGAGGTGATATGTGACCCGGAGGAGATACACACCGGGATGCGTGTTCGTGCAGTTTTCCGCAAACTGGGTGAGGAAGGAGAGCGGGGGATTATCTACTATGGCACAAAGTTTGTGCCTATCTTACAAACTTAATAACGCCACTTGATGGTGAGAAGAGTATACCATCCCGTTTCATCACATCTATTATCTCCTCGGCTTTATCTCGCTCCATACCCTCTTCCTCCGCTATATCGAGTACTTCATCCAGTGGTACCTCATCGCCATACTCGCGTTCCAGATCCTTTATTATCTCCCTTATAGACCTTGCGCGATCTCTTCTGGTCTTCGTTATGCCTACGGTGACCCAATCGGCATCGAGTCTGCCGGTTTCCGGATCCACAAAGACGCGGTTCAAGCAGTATTTTACGAGATTGATCACACGTTCGGCATCCTCTTCCGTTATCCTATCACTCAATCGTGCCCTCGCTCTCGCCTCACCAAGGCGGATCAGCGCCTCTAACTGCCGGGCAGTAATAGGAATGGGCGCGTCTTCATCCTCATAACCCTGCCTGCGGAGCCCGATATAGAAATCGAGGAACTTTCTCTTCGCTCCTTCGGTCATCACCGGGAATACATTCCTCTTGCTCCATGCCACGTATTTCCGTAACAGATCACCCTCAATCGGTGGTTCCATCTCCTTAACCGCGTGCTCGAAATATTCCTTCTCTGTCCGATCTATCCTGCCGAGGTTTTCAAGCCGTGCGAGCAGCTCACCCGCATAGTGCGTCTCAATTATATGCTCCGCGGTCTTCGTATCAAGCTCCTCATTTGGTCTGTCCATCATGGTGAATATCAGGTCGAATCGAGACAGCAGCGTGGACGGCATATTTATCTGCTCGGCGATCGGAGTATACTTATCAAATCGCCCATATTTGGGGTTCGCTGCAGCTAACAGACCACAACGTGAGTTCAAACGTGCCATTATGCCCGCTTTTGCGACCGAGACCGTCTGCTGTTCCATCGCTTCATGCAGTGCATCCCGATCCTCTTTACGCATCTTGTCTATCTCATCAACTGCTGCGATACCTTTATCCGCGAGCACAAGAGCACCAGCCTCCAGTGTCCACCGTCCTTCACCGAACTCATCTTTAACTGCCGCTGCGGTCAATCCTGCGGAGGTACTGCTCTTACCACCGGTATACAGACCACGGGGGGCTAATTTCACCAGGTATGTCAGTAACTGGCTCTTGGCTACACCGGGATCACCGACCAAAAGCACGTGTATATCACCACGTACACGCGTCTCGTCCGGTAGTTCCTTCGGCACACCCGCGAACAATTGCAGAACCATCGCCTCTTTTATCTCATCATAGCCGTAAATGGAGGGTGCAATGCTCTTTATCAGCTTATCGTAGATATCTGGCTGATTCTTGAGCTCCATAATCTTTCGCTCGTCCTCTTCTGTTATCTTAATCTCCTCAAATTCCTCCTCCTTACGCTCCAGTGAGTTGCCCTCGAGGTAGATATCGAAGAAAGGTGTCTTCCCAAACCTTGTGCTTCGCTGGTACGATCTGAGAATACCGGTGATAATAACCCGATCACCTGGAGTGACCTCACCGGTGAGATCGTCCTCGAGGTAAACATCAATCGCCTGTGGCAGTTCACCACCGCGCAGTTCCTCCGGCGACTCCTGTAGTCTGATCTTCTGCGCATTCGCAAATTTACACTGCTCAATCAGAAGCTTGAAATGCTGGACCTTACGACCACAGCCACCACTTTCCTGATCGCATTCGGCAGGTTCCTTGAACTCGCGACCGCTCTGCTCCAGCGAGAACACATGATGGCAGAACGGGCACTCGAATACCGCCACCACTATCTTCGGTCGTACCTCTGTAGCTTTCGTCACCAGACCTTCTATACATACGAGCTTGCCTATGTCCTCACTCCTGATATCGCGTATTTTCAGCCGTCTCGGTACCTTTATCACGCGGAAGTTCGCCTCGTCCAGCGTAACCCCGGTCGGGAGATCGATACTCCTTAATGCCCGTGTAGCCGCAGCAATTGCTGTATCGGGACTTTCCAGTACCATATCTGCAAGATCTGGATCATACATGTCCATATCTGCGAATTTGACGAGTAGACTCCGCTGTTCCGGGTAGTAATTTGATAATTCTACGAGTTCATTCCAGCAATACCGCTTAAGGAAGTCTTCCCACCGCTCTGCCACGAGGTCCTGAACCATCTCTCTGTAATAATAACCGGCGTCTATAAAGTAATTTTTAATCGCCTGCAGGATGTACTTCACATAGCCACTTCACTTTACATGGCTTCCAAAACGAGATCAAGTTTGTCCAGTGATCTCCGTTTTCCTACAACCACCACCGTATCACCCTCCCGTATCTCATCCTCGGGTCCAACATTCGATATTATCCTGTCACCTCGTATTATCGCGATTATTATCGCGCCCAGCTTCTCTTTTATACGCAGATCTTTCACCTTCTTGTTCGCTATCTTCGCGCCGGGCTCAACTTTGAAAGTCTCTAAGGACGTTTCCCCTGTCTTCGATACGAGCTCCAGGAAATCAACAACCGTGGGCTTTATCAGACTCCTCGCCAGTCTTCTCCCTCCTATCTCCTCTACAATCACCACCTTCTTCACCCCTACCCGGTATAGCCGCTTAGCAGCTTCTTCTGAGCTCGCTCTCGTCACTACCTCCAGATCCTTGTTGAGGCTCTTCGCTGTTATACAGAGCAGCAGGTTACTGCAATCGGAAGGCAATGTAGATACCAGTCCGGAAGCGCGTTCCACACCCGCTTCTATCAGAACTTCATCCTGCGTTGCATCGCCCACCACCACCGGTATCCCCTTCTTCGCCAGCCCTTTCGCAACCCGCTCGTCCTGCTCGATCACCACGAAATCTATGCCTTCAGCTTTGAATTCATCCACAATTACTTTACCTGTACGCCCACCACCACATATCACCACGTGATTCCTCATCTTCGCCACACTCCTCTTAACCCGGACAACGCCGAAAGCGTCGCGCAATCGCCCCTCTAATACCAGTTCTATTATCTCTATCAGTGCGTATAAGGTTATACCAACACCAGCAATGATTAATCCCGTAGTGAATACCCGTCCATAGAAGGTCTTTGGTACTATATCACCATAACCAACCGTGGTGATGGTTACGATGGTCATATAAACTGCGTCGAACGGAGAAAAACCCTCGATATATATGAACCCCAGAGTGCCGGCTATGACAACGAGCAGCAATAAAAAAAGAGCAGCGAATATATGCCTTATCGGTTCCATCTCCTTCTAACAATCATTTATCTCTTCATCTTTATTCTTTATGAACCTGCTTTTCTGGCTGGTCACACCCTGTGCGGATTCATAAGCCACATAAGTTTAGTATATGTTCAATTTATTTTCGAACAGTATCGAAATATTTTTTGATTATAGGAAAGAAATATATACAGATATATGATAGTTATGTTAAAATGGACATACTAAGGAAGATATTTGGCAAAAATAGCATCCATCTCAGGGTCATACTACTGTTTTACAACAATAACGGCTACTTCAATAATATTACGGGTCTCGCCAATACGCTCAATGTTAGTCATGTCACCGCAAGGAAGGTAATATCCGACCTTGTGGATGCCGGCATATTGCGGGAGATAGACATAGGTAAGTCCTTAGTGATAAAAGTCAATGAGAGCAGTCCATATGCAAAGGCACTATTCGATTTCATCAGTAACATAAAGAGTATAAAGGATAGTAAAAGTCTCGAGGAGATAATAGAGAAGAGGTCAAAGGAGGCGTATAGAAGGATGGGGGGTAAAATTTGAAGCCTTATTATGGGAGGGTTGTCATGATAGACGAGGTGGAAAACGCATTAAAATCGATGGATAGCTATACTGTACTACTCAAAGGTGCACCCGGTACTGGTAAGACCACCTATGCCATCACGTTACTCGAGAAGTTGTGCCAGGATGATACCGGGGGGGTGTACATATCTACAAGAATCGATCCGACAGTCCTGTACAAGCAGTTCCCGGGACTGGAGAGTCGTATACCCGCCCGGAGCATCATAGATGCAACGCAGTCAGAATTCTCCGAATCCGAATATCAGGTGCTCTATGAGGATGTCATGAGCTTTCTAAGGTCGGTTTACGGTCTGGTCGCCGAAGAGGACGTCAAAATCCTCATAATAGATAGCTGGGATGCGGTATCTTTCCAGATAGGTAGAGATAACAATGTGAGTGCGGAAAAGCTCGAGATATCCATGCTCGATATCGCGCGAAAGACGAAAACGCGATTACTGCTCATCACGGAATATTCGGAGAGCAGGAAGCTGGATTATCTCGTCGATGGCGTTGTGAGGCTGGATAAGGAAGTATTAGAAGGCCGGACAGTGAGGAAACTGCGTATAGATAAGCTTAGAGGTTTCCTTGTACCCCACACCAGCTATCCTTTCACACTTGAAGCTGGTAGATTCACCAGGTTTGGGACCACAGCCGGTGAACTGGGCAGTGGCAGGCATCGATTGATAAAGAGGAATTCCAAAAGCAGTTATTCGACGGGTATGAAGGATCTGGATATGATAATCGGAGGTTATCCCCGGGGCAGCTTTGTGCTTCTGGAGATTGCCGATGATTCACTGAGTCAGAGTTACCGCCCGGTACTGTTTCATACGATTGCGAACTTCCTGCTGAATGATAATGGTGTTGTCTACATGCCAGAAGAGGGCTATTATTCATCTTCGGTGAAGCAACTTCTGCGTGAATACGTGGATGAAGAAGTTCTGACTCGACATCTACGCATGCCTACAATATCACCCGGAGAAAGTACTGATCCCTGTCTGTTCCAGATTGATAGGGCTGATTCGCTTGAATCCTACATGGAGAAACATCTTGAGATCTGTGATACGCTGAAGAAACCGGTATTACACGTCATCGGGCTGTCAATGCTGAGTACTCATCCAGAAGAGGAGATGCGTAAGATGCTATCGGAGATGGTATCATTGATAAGAACGACCGAGGATGTTTTGATAGGGATCTTAAAACCTTCAACAAAGCTAAAGAACGAGATACGCGAGATGGCGGATGTACACCTCCGGTTTGTACCTATTTCAGGCACAATTAATGTCTATGGTATCAAGCCGTATACCATACTTTACAATATCGCCCCAATGTCCACGAATAACGCTGAATATCATCAACTTAAGTTCACTCCGTTTTTGTGATTCATCTCATTCGCTTGCTCTGTACCAGTTCCACAATCGCCTTTGCCAATTCGTGGCATTGCTTCGCAGCGGTGTTCCCGCCTTTCGTGATGTACCTGTCAGCGCCCTTCCTGATAGCCTCCTCAGCTATATCTGGTCCACCTTTACCCGTAAATATGATGAATGGTATATCTGCGTATCTATCATCACGCCCTCTCACTGCTTCCAGTAATTCTATACCATCCATACCGGGCATTTTATAATCCGCGATGATGGCATCAAAGTGTTCTGTCTCAAGTTTCTCAAGTGCATCCCTGGCAGAAACCACACCAACTATCTCAAAATCCCACTCCTCCTCACGCTTAAGAAGTATCCTCGTTATCTCAAGATCCGCAAATTCGTCATCCACATGTAATATCCGGAACGTCCTTGAGTTTACGTCCATAACATTCTCATTCTCCCCTTCGGTCATGGCATATATTTGATAAGTAATTTACCTATAATATAAATGCCGGTTTAGCTGCTGTATTTTGTGCTTTTAAAGAATAGTTTTTAAAGAGTATATGTATGCTAACATTTTACATGAATTATGCTAATACTGCATACACAACAAAAAGCTTTATATCATGATTTTTTCATAACATGTATTTCATGAGATGGGCATCACTTATTGCACTGGTAGTCATACTTTTATTCTTTTCCGTAGAGACTGTAACCGCCGTTTCAGACGATACAGCCTTTATTGAAGAACTGCAACAGAAGATTAACAACTCAGGTTTTCACTACCGGGTCGCTAAGAACTGGATACTCAACCTGCCGCCGGAGATGTTGCAAAATCTCACAGGTTTTATACCGCCGGAACCACCTGCAGCGCCTCTACCGCCGGACGTCGGCTTCTGGAGTATGGATACCACCCCGGAAGTTACATTGAAACAGCCTAATGCACTACCGACTTCTTATGACGCCATGGCACGGGGATACGTCACACCCATAAAGAATCAGGGCGTATGTGGTAGCTGCTGGATATTTGCTGCAATCGCCGATTTAGAGTCGGATGTTGCAATCTCTCAGTCTGAGATGCTGGACTTTTCTGAGCAGGAGGTAGGGGACTGCAATATCTGGAATCGCTTCTGCAATGGTGGTAACCATTTCATAACTACGAACTATCTTACCAAAGTGGGAGCGGCAAATGAGTCCTGCAACAGCTACGTAGCGCACTCTACATACTGTAAAAATTGCTCCGTCATCAAGAATCTTGATAACTGGAGGATCATCACCGGTAGAAACGGTGAGAGCCAGATAGACGAGATCAAAGAAGCCATATTGAATTACGGTCCCGTATACTCAACCATGTACGCAGGAGATGATGGTTTTAAATTTTATGACAGTGGTGTCTATGAGTACTGGGGATCGGAAGACCCTGACCACGCAATAGAGATAATCGGCTGGAATGATTCACTGCCGCACTCAAGAGGTGAAGGTGCATGGCTGGTGAAGAACAGCTGGGGAACTGACTGGGGTGCTAATGGACCGTATCCGGGCTGTGCATGGGTCGCCTATAAAGCAGCGAACATAGGCGATTATACAAGCGCGGCAAAGTCCCTCAACAATGAACACGCTAAACTGTATTATCACGATGAATACGGCTGGAGTGGGTTCTGCTATGGAACTGGTACGACAACGTGGGGTGCAGTACGGTTTATACCAGAACATAGTGGCAAATTGGAAGCCGTCGATTTCTGGGCAGTTGACGATAATATGCAGTACGAGATCCGTATATTCGATAACATAAGCGGTGATTCATCTTCATATACATTCTCCAATCTGCTCTCTAACCAGACCGGGACAACCAGCGAACCGGGTTATTATTCCATACGGCTTGATAAGCCCGTGACCGTGGTTCGTAATGATGATTTCATAGTCCAGATCAAATTCGTCGCTTCGGGATGTGATCATCCAATACCGATCGAATATTACGATGGTTCGCATGCATCGGGTTCTGGCGAGAGTTATGTAAGCAGCGATGGTAAAACATTCGAAAAGCTCATGATCGATGGTAAACAGACCGATATCGGGATAAGAGCGAGGGTGTTACCCGATAGGAATCTGGGCAGCTGCTATGATGCCACTGACTGCACGGGTAATATAATAGCAACTGATGTACCCTGTTATGAATGCATGGATCGGTTAGGCGGTAGATCATGGAACAACTCTTCGTCCGGGC
>JAODGH010000049.1 GCA_025464325.1 Methanosarcinales archaeon
TTTCCAAAATGTGCGGAATGTGGGGTAAATAGCGGATTTTGGAAAAATAGCAGACTCCAAATTGAGCGTTTTGTGGAGCTGAACGAGGCGATAATCGGCACATAAGTATTTTTCGTCATCGGTGCGTTTATGAGTGATAAGTTAGGTATTCTCACGTTTTCGATACTTCGGCTGGGTGGTGGGAGGCGGCAAATGCTTATATAAAAGTAAATAAATCAAAGTATAGATGATAACAAAAGAGGAGATATCAGAGGTCCTGGAGGGGTACGATCTGGATAAGATAACCATAGGTGTACTTGGGTCACATTCTGCACTGGATATATGCCGTGGTGCGAAAGATATGGGTTTCCGAACGATGGTGGTCTGCCAGAAAGGCAGGGAGAGAACGTATGACTATTACTACCGGACGGATAAGTCCAAGGGAATCGTGGATCAGACCATAATACTCGACAATTTCGCAGATATAACGACGCCGGAGGTATTACAGAAGATGTATGATAACAACGTCATTTTTATCCCGCACCGCTCATTTGAGGTATATGTTGGCTTTGATCGTATCGAGAACGAGTTTCTTATACCGTTATTCGGTTCGCGGAGCATGCTCCGGGCAGAGGAACGAGATTCACCGAGGAATCAGTATTACCTTATGGAGAAGGGGGGGATACCCTATCCACGGACGTACAAGCGTCCGGAAGAGATAGATCGCTTAGTTCTGGTCAAAGCGCCGGAAGCGCAGCGTAAATACGAACGAGCTTTCTTCTTCGCTTCTTCACCTGATGAATATTACCGCAATTCGGAACGAATGCTACAGGAAGGTAAAATAACGGAAGAGGGTCTGAAGAAAGCGGTGATTGAGGAATTCGTTATTGGTGCACAGTTCAATTTCAATTATTTCTATTCACTTTTAGATCAGCGACTGGAACTGCTCGGTATTGACACCCGCCGTCAGACGAATCTTGATGGTTTTCTGCGTCTGCCGGCATCACAGCAGTTAGAAGTGCAGAAATACGTGGACGTTCGAGCGATCGAAGCGGGACATATCGCCTGCACGGTAAAGGAATCCCTTTTAGAGCAGATATTCGAGCTGGGCGAGAAATTTGTACGCGTTGCACGAAACGAATATCCTCCCGGTATCATAGGTCCTTTCGCTCTGCAGTCTGTATTCATTCCAGGACCACCGAAAGAGCAGGCTATTGTATTTGATATTTCGCTCCGGGTGCAGGGCTCGCCCGGAACGATGTTCACACCTTATTCGGCATATCTCTACGGGCAGTCACTATCTGTCGGTAAGCGTGTGGCTATGGAACTCCGGAAAGCTATTCAGGAGAACCGACTGGCGGAGACTGTTACTTGAGAAGATGATAGATAGCAGTGCGATTCACCGCATCCTCGAAGGTTACGACTGCGAGCACCTTAGCGTAGCAACCATAGGAAGTCATACCGCGCTGCAGATACTCAAAGGTGCAAGAGATGAGGGTTTTGAAAATCTGGTGATATGCAGGGAAGATATGGAGAAGGTATATTCTCTATTTGGCGTGGCGGATGAGATCCTGACGATAGGAGATTACAGACAGGTTCTGGAGCGAGAGTTTCAGAATGAACTGATAGCGCGTAATGTCATTCTCGTCCCTCACGGCTCTTTCGTTGAATATCTTTCACCCGGCAGAATAGAAGATGAACTGTTTGTCCCTATGTTCGGTAACCGTATGGTCCTGGAATGGGAATCGAACCGGGATAAGGAGCGTAAATGGATGATCCACGCCGGTCTAAAGCTACCTGAAGAATTCAACCATCCTGAAGATATAGATCGACTGGTACTGGTAAAATTCCCGGGAGCGAAAGGGGGTAAGAACTATTTCCTCGCGGCAGACCCTGAAGAATTTGAGCGTAAAATCAGAAAATTTGGACGGAACGGTGAATTCACTATTCAGGAATACGTGATAGGCACCCGGTTCTATCCACATTATTTCTATTCACCGCTAACAGATCGGGTGGAGCTTCTCAGTATGGACATACGCTACGAATCCAACATTGATGGAATCTCAAGACTATCCCATATTCTACAGGACAGTATGCCAGACCCCTCATTTGTGGTTACCGGTAATCTCCCGGTTGTGGTACGCGAGTCGCTCCTGCCTCAGATACTGGAAATGGGTCAGAGAGTTGTCAAAGCGTCTAAGGAGCTCTTCAGTCCCGGATTGATTGGACCTTTCTGTATAGAGATGGTCTGCACCGATGAGCTGGAATTTGTTGCATTCGAAATTTCCGCGCGGATCGTCGCTGGTACCAATCTGTATATTAACGGCTCACCATACTCGCAACTGCTATACGATGAGCCAATGAGTACCGGGCGCCGTATAGCTCGTGATATAAAAGAAGCTCTTGCATTGAACGCACTTGATAGAATCATATACTGAATACCGAATGGATAGAACCCGGTTGCGGAAGAAGAATTTAGAGATCCTGCTGGAGCAATTGGAGGATGTTAAACACCCTTCGGCGCTGGAAGAGCAATATTCCACCCCACCTGCATTAGCTGCTGAACTCCTCACTATCGCTTCGCTTCATGGCGATATAGAGGATCGTGTTGTTTACGATCTTGGCTCGGGTAACGGTATTCTGGCAATAGGTGCGAAATTACTGGGAGCAAAACGTGCAGTCGGTATAGAACGCGACAGGCACGCGGTAGAAGTTGCACGCAGGAACTCTCAGAAGCTGGATGTGGTCGTGGAATTCGTGATCTGCGATGTGAGAGCTCTGCATACCAGGTGCGATACCGTCGTGATGAACCCCCCTTTTGGCGCACAACGAGCCAACAGGCACGCGGACCGGATATTCCTGAAGAAGGCGTTAGAGATCGCTCCGATTGTATATTCCATACACAATGCGAACAGTGAGCAGTTCCTGAGACAGTTTGTGCATCCCGCCACTGTTACCCGTTTCCCCACTTCATTCTGGCTGAAAAGACGGTTCTGGTTCCATAAGAAGGATAGGGTCAATATACCCGTTGATCTCTACCGTATAGAGGCTCATTAGTCGTGCGCACGTAATACACGATGTGGCACGCCATGCGCGATAATATCAACCGGGCACTGGTATGTCGCTTCCAGCTCCTCCTTTAATATCTCTTTTGTATCGTGGTAATACAGTCTGCGGTTGAGACACGCGATTTTTGTGACATAGATCGATACAGCACTGATATCGTGAGAAACGAGAACGATAGCCATCTGTCCCCTGAGCTCCTCAAAAAGCTCATAGAGCTCCTTCTGCATATGCGAATCCACATTTGCCATCGGTTCATCAAGCAGAAGCAACTTCGGGCTGGTCACCAGTGCCCGGGCAATGAATACTCGCTTCTGTTGACCGCCAGAGAGTCTACCGATCGGTCTGTCCCGGTATTCGAGCATCTTTACCGCCTCCAGTGCATCATATGCGATCTTCATATCCTCCTCGCTGTATCGTCTCGGCGGTTTCAAACGCCCAAGTCGTCCCATAAGCACCACGTCCAGCACGCTAACCGGGAACTCATGATCGAAGAGGCAGTTTTGTGGCACGTATCCCACGAACCTCCTGCATTCCTCCGGTGGGCGACCGAAAACGGTTATTCGTCCACGACTCGGTGTTATCAAACCGAGGATGACCTTGAGAAGTGTGGTTTTACCACCGCCATTGGGTCCTATTATGCCCAGGAAGTCGTGTTGTTTTATCGATAGATTGACGGCTTCAAGCACCACTTTACCATCAATATGGACCCATATATCTTCCAGCCTCACAATCTCTTCCATTATTCGCTACACAGGTGAGATGTAAAAAAATAAAATAGCATAAATATAGAACCGGTAGAAATGAATCGGGTTTATCGTGCCGCTTTAGCTATCCGCTCTTTCTCTTCCTTCTTGCTTATCGAATAGCACTTGGCATTCCTCGCCGCATTTATTATCTCATCGGCAAGACATCGTTCTATGCTCCTCTTGCTTCTGAACGCGCAACGTTGTGCTCCCTGTGCAATGAACAGCAATGCCTGGTCCACTTTACGCTGTGACGTCACATCCACTGGCTTCGGCACCAGGATACCACCAAACCGCAATCGGATGGTATCTTCCCTCGGTCCCGCATTCTGTATCGCATTCACCAGTACCTGAACAGGATTCTGCCCGGTATCCTGATAAATCAGCTCAAAAGCGTTCTTCACTATCTTATACGCCTTCAGCTTCTTGCCAGTGTTCTTCTCTGTCCGCATCATCTTGTTGATCAGCCGTTCAACTATACAGACCTTTGCCTGCTCGAACTGCTGCTTCGCATGCCTGCCACCGGTATGTAAAGCAGAAACCGGATTGAGCGATAGATGCTTCTGTACCCCTATATCGGTAATCTCAACTTCTTTGATGTCCCACTTATCAAATATCTTATCGAATTGCATTTTACCTGACTATCTTCTCTTTCCTGCCCTTTATCAGCTCGTTCAGTGATATACCGGCTACTGCAACGACCTTGAATCTCACACCGGACAGATCACCGTATGACCTGCCCTTTCTGCCGCCCATACCCACTATCAACACTTCGTCATGCTCGTCAATGAACTTTATAGCGCCATCACCGGGACAAAACGCAGTCACCTGCTTACCATTCTTGACCAATTGCACACGAACACACTTTCTTATCGCGGAATTGGGCTGTTTCGCTTCTATTCCCACCTTCTCAAGCACAATCGCGCGTGCCATATGCGCACCCTCAAGCGGATCCCGCTTCTTCGCTATCTGTAACGCCCGTCTGGCATATTTCGCATCTCGCCAGCGGAACTTCTTCCTCAGCTTCTTCACTTTCCTCGCCGCGAATAGCCCTCTTCCCATTTCTACTACCTACTAAATAGAGTGTATAGCCAGATAAAAATCATTTACTATTTGATGATTACGTTGTCTATATCCTGATTCCGTTTCATCAGTATCTTCACCCGTTTTATCTTCTCCCCGTTCTTTCCTATCGCGATACCTTTGTCTTTACTCGGTACCTCCACGTATGCATAGCGCTTGTTATCCTTCGTCGTTGATAGTTCCACCCGCTTCACCTTCGCGGGTCGTAACAGGTTCGCTATAAACTCCCGTACATCGGTAGAGTGCTCTATCACTTCTATCTCCTTCTTCAACAGTTTCTTCACCTTGCTTATGTTCGCACCGCCTTTACCGATCGCCAGTCCCATGTCACCCTTCTTCACTACCATTATCACCCTGTCGTTCTCCAGTATGCAATCTTTGACATCCGCACCTGTAAGGCTCTCAAATATACCTATGTACCTTATACCTTCGGTATCGAGCTTTACCGTCATTTTTCTCCACTCTTCGCTGATTCCACAGCTCGAAGGATCTCTGTACCTCCTGTATCAATAACACACAACGACGCCACAGAATAAGGCTTACCACATGTTAGACCAAGTTCAATGCTATTTGCATGATACTCGTGTATTGGCACCCTGCTCTTCTCACACAGCTCCTTAAAATCCCTTCTCAACTCCCCCGGGCAGTTGGAGGCATGAATAACAAGCTTCGCCTCGCCCCTCTTCAGCGCCTTCTTCGTCTCACGCGCGCCCAGTACCACTTTACCTTCGGTTATCACCTTCTGTAATTCCCGTATCAATCCCGAATGTTCAACCTTCTTCGACTTCGTCATCGCATCAACTCACCATAGTTCTTTGCTACTAATTCAACGGCACCTGTGCCCAACCTTATCGGCTGACCGACAATTACGTTCTCCGTCACGCCTTTCAGTTCATCCACTTCTCCATGTATGGCTGCCTCCAGCAGGTTATCCACAGTAACTTCAAACGCAGCTCTCGAGAGTACCGAAGTCTTCTCACCCGCCAGACCATGCCGACCTATCTGCTTCACCTCACCATCAACCGTCATCGCATCTGCTATTAACGTCACATGCCGGGCATCCACATCTAATCCCTGCTCCTCCAGTGTGCTCATCATCTCATCGATTATAGCATTACGAGCGGCTTCTATACCCAACACCTCCGCTATCTCTGCTATATTATTCGTCGTTGTTCTGTTGAAATCCACACCCTCTATCTTCGCAACTTTCTTCAATGCAGAACCTTCTGTATAAAGCATATACTCACCTTCTGGTCCCTTACGCACTATCGCTCTCTTTATACCCTCTATTCCTTTCACCAGCATATTTGATATCCGCTCTTCCAGCCTGAGCAGCTCATGATATGAATTATTCTTCGTATATATTTTAATCTTATCTTCTTTGATATCCACCGGCATGTCCAGGCTCTTTATCTTCTCCTCTACTTCCTCCTTCGTTATCCTTCGCTTCTCCAGTTCCCTGTTATTCAGACTGAGCAGGATGCACATATCATCCGCCGAAGATTCCACCTTCCCTATGTCCTTTATGTGTGTCTCTTCTATCTCCATTGCCAGTATCTCCGCCTTATGCCGGTCTGACGCGTATTCGGGCTGCAATCTTACCTTCATTGCCGGTGTGGATGGCTTCTTCCTCGCATCCACTATCTCTATTATCCGTGGCAGACCCAGTGTTATGTATATTGCACCAACACCCGCATAATGGAACGTTCTGAGTGTCATCTGTGTCCCCGGTTCTCCGATCGACTGCGCAGCGACAACACCAACAGCTTCTCGTGGATCCACTCTGGCATCTTCATATTCCGCAATCACCCGTTTCAGGATCGAGTTTAGCTTATCTCTGGTCAACATTCTTCGTACAACCCTCAGTTTACTCTTCAATTCCGATTTCAATTTCTCCGGTAGCGGTGTACCATTCACCTGTATCTCTATATCGCATGGCTTTACCTCTCCCGCCACTTCTATACCCAGCATGCACAGTATATCTTCCGCATACTCGTCGGCGATTCCCGCAGCTGAGAGCGCATCTCGACCCACACTCAACTCAGTGACCCTGAAATCTCGTGCTATCTCTTTCGCTATCGCACGTTCCACACCCGAACTTATCAGATCTCTAACGATCTTTTCACGCTCTTCTGATACCATACTACGCACTTACACCTATCTCTTCTCTTAAAATCTCGTCTATATCTACGCTCTTACCACCAACACTCTTCGAAGGGTCTACCCCGTCCTCACCGTACACGAACTGCACAACGGTATCTCTCGTCTCCCGGACGGTCCCGTCGTACTTCACCTCAAGATCTTGCAGCGCATTTATCAGCCTGCGCTGGAAATAACCGCTCTGTGAAGTTCGGACCGCAGTGTCCACCAGTGCTTCACGCCCACCCATCGCATGGAAGAAATATTCAGTTGGAGATAGTCCATCTTTGAATGAAGAACGAACGAACCCACGAGCATCGGCACTGCGATCGCCGGGTTTGAAATGTGGCAATGTTCTGCCATGATAGCCCCTCATTATCCGCTCACCTCTGACTGATTGCTGACCCACACAGGCAGCCATCTGCGTTAAGTTGAGTATAGAACCACGAGCGCCCGATCTCGCCATGAGCACACCCGGATTCTCCATGCCCAGATATTTGCCCGCTATTTCGCCTGCCTCGTCTCTCGCATGACCCAGTTCCTGCATTATCAGCAATTCCAGCGTCTCTTCCAGCGTCCTGCCCGGTAACGCTTCCAGTTCCTCTGAGTCATAAGCCATTATCAGTCTCTTCACCCTCTCCTCCGCTTCCCGTATCACCTCATTCCTTATCTGCACCCTCGCTTCCTTCGGTATATCCTCATCACTTATTCCGAAACTGAACCCTGCCTGCAGTATATAATTGATCGCAAGTCGAGAAGCTTTACTTATAAACTCTTTGGTGGCACTACTGCCCAGCTTACGGTATATCCGGTCGATTATCATGCCTTTGAAGGAACCCATCGCCATTTCGTCTATTACCCCACTTATCAGCCTGCCATTCTCTATATGCACGTACGCTTCAACCGGACAATCTTCCTTCTGGCATACCAACCCCCGTTCCGTGCATTTCCTGCACACCTTGCCCCGGAACTCAAGATTCAAATTCCCGGGTAAAATCACGCTGAATATCTGCTTCCCGGTCCAGTAAGGGCTACCATCATCTGCAATTCCTGCTGGCTCACCCAGATCATCAATGTCTATATTCCGCAATACGTCCAGCGCCTCCTCCTTGCTGAATCTCTTATCGCCCCATGTGAGTATGAACAGACCCGTGATGTAGTCGTGTATACCACCGACTATCGGTCTGCCGAATCTTGGTGATATGATATTACGCTGAACCTCCATCAATATCTTCGCCTCCGCACGCGCCTCCTCCGTCTGCAGCACATGCAGATTCATCTCATCACCATCATAATCAGCATTGTACGGTGGGCATACCGCGGGATTCAACCTGAATGTCCTGCCTGGCATCACGCGCACATAATGTGCCATTATACTCAATCGGTGCAGAGATGGCTGTCTGTTGAACAGGACGATATCGCCGTCCATCAGGTGCCGCTCTACCTTCCATCCCACGTCCAATCCCGCAGCAAGTGTTTCGTAATTTGTTTCAGTCAATTTCAACCTTTTACCATCCGGTCTTCGCACGTAGTTCGCACCTGGATGGTTCTTGCCGTTTCGCACGAGAGCTCTGATCATCTCTATATTCCGTTCGGTCACAGTAACAGTGATCGTGAGTTCTTTTGCCACATCTACTGGCACCCCCACCTCGTCTATATCAATGTCGGGATCGGGAGATATCACCGTTCGTGCCGAGAAGTTCACTCGCTTACCGGATAGAGAACCACGGAATCGCCCCTCTTTACCTTTTAACCGCTGTGCGAGCGTCTTCAGTGGTCGACCACTACGATGTCTGGCTGGCGGTATCCCCTGTATCTCATTATCAAAGTAGGTATTGACGTGGTACTGAAGCAGCTCCCAGAGGTCTTCTATTATCAATTGTGGCGCACCAGCATCACGATTCTCCATAAATCGCTGGTTTATCCTGATTATATCTACCAGTTTATGGGTCAGGTCGTCCTCACTACGCTGTCCGCTCTCCAGTGTGATCGATGGTCGTGCGGTGACCGGAGGCACTGGCAGGACTGTCAGAACCATCCATTCGGGTCTCGCACTCCGGGGATCTATCCCGAGAACCTCAACATCTTCGTCCGGTATCCGTTCAAGCCGTTCACGTACATCGGTCGGCATCAACCTCCGTTCTCCACCATCTTCTTCGATCTCTCTGTATGTGGTCGGTTTCTCGTACTTTATCTGTCTCTGACGTTCACCACAGTATACATGTAGCTTGTCCCAGCCCATCTTCAATATGTAAATCTTATCGGTGTCAGTTATCACCCACCTGTAATTGTGAACGAAGAGATTCACACCGTCTCTCTTCACGGGTAACTCGTAGCTACGTCCCTCTCCCAGGTCCAGCTTTACCCGGTCTCGCCTCGAACTGAGCGAAAGTTCCACCGATTTGTTACCCGCAGATATCACCACCGTGTTATCTTCCTTCTTACTTATATTCGCTTTCTTCACCCATGTGAGTTCAAAGTCATGAGCCAGGAACTCTTTCAACTTTTTACTGTCCCTGCCCGGTACGTCGCCCCAGCAGAATAGCCTTTCCGGATCGATCTCCCTGCGTAGTACCGCACTCTTGGATACAGAGAAGCCCCGATCTTCTATCCTTTCACGCAACTCGCTGCCCACACTGCTCTTGTTATTGTTCAGCTCCTCTTCCAGATCCTCAATATCTATACTGAAATTATCTCCACAGTACATGCACACCTCGTTCTTCGCAGCTTCCTTGAAGACCTGTTTCACCACGGCGCTTATATCCGCCTGCTTATCACGTAACTCCTCTATCTTGGCCAGATACTCCTTCTTCACCGTTTCGCTCAGCAGTAATCTGCCACACCTGCGACACGTTGCACTCAGTATCTTATGGATCAACTTCGCATATCCCACATGTATGACCGGTGCAGCAAGCTCGATATGTCCAAAATGACCCGGACATTCACCCATACGACCACCACAGGTCTTACATCTCAGTCCCGGATCTATAACACCCAACCGCTGATTTACCAGTCCTGTCTCTATTGGAAAGCCATCCTCGCCGTATGTATCCGCAGTGATCACCTTCGCTGCGCTCATCTTCCTTATCTCTTTCGGCGATAGCAGTCCAAATTTTATTGCCTTAATTCTTTTTGTCCTCATCTCAGACCGCTTCCTCCAGTATCAACCTCGGTGCGATACACATAACCTTCATCTCATCAAGTAATAATTTGAATGCGTAACTCATCTCAACGGGGTATATATCCGTATCAGAACCACAATTGGGGCAATATGTAGAGCCCGTCTTCAGATCATAGCTCGCTATCATTCCACAGTTGCCACACACCAGCTCGACCACTCTGTCCGATTCGTCCAGCAACCGGTCCTTGAGCGCTATCGCAGCACCATAACCGATAAGAACATCCCGCTCCATCTCGCCGAACCGAAGTCCGCCCCCTCTCGCTTTACCCTCGGTCGGCTGTCTCGTCAATATCTGAACAGGACCGCGTGCCCTCGCATGCATCTTCGCAGATACCAGATGGTACAGTTTCTGGTAGTATACGATACCGATGAATACCTCCGCTTTTATACGTTCGCCCGTTGTACCATTCCTCATTATCTCCCTGCCGGTGGACGAGAAACCGAGACGTTCAAGGGCTGCTCTTAATTCGCTCTCGGGTTCGCCCGTAAACACTGTACCATCCACATATCGACCTTCCATAGCACCAACTTTACCACCTATCATCTCCAGTACGTGCCCCACGGTCATCCTGGATGGTATAGCATGTGGGTTTATGATCATATCAGGAATGATTCCATCTTCGGTGAATGGCATATCCTCCGGTGGTACGATCAATCCGATGACACCTTTCTGCCCATGTCGCGACGCGAATTTATCACCCACCTCCGGTATCTTCTGGTCACGGACGCTGATCTTCGCCAGGCGGCGATTACTGCTCGATTCCATGAGTACCACCGAATCCACTATTCCCCGTTCGTTTGATCGAGTGCAGACCGAGGTATCTCTGCGTTCTAACGGGCTCAATAGCTCTGTGGTTTCCTCCAGGAACCTTGGTGGGCTCGTTTTACCTATCAAAACCTCATTTGGCTCTACCTCTACTTCCGTATTTATTATACCCATCTCATCAAGCTGAGCGTATGCTTCTGGACTCCTTACACCCACTATCTCCGAATCTGGTATCTCAAATCGGTCCTCTTCACCGCCCGGATATCTCCGCTCCTCGCCCTCGTACGTCCTGAAGAAATGACTTCTACCCAGTCCCCGGTCTATCGCAGCACGATTAAATATGAGTGCATCTTCCATATTGTAACCCTCGTAACTCAGCACAGCGACAACGAAATTCTGACCCGCCGGTCTCCTATTATGCATGATGAGATCGGTGGTTCTCGTCTTAACTATCGGTTTCTGCGGATAATGCAGTATATGCGTCCTTGTATCAGTCCGCGGTTTGAAATTGGCAGCCGGTATACCGAGTGATTGCTTCAACATGGCACATCCCATCGTATTACGGGGCGACGAATTATGGTCAGGATAAGGTATCAGCCCGGCGACAATTCCCAGAATCAGCGATGGATCCATCTCCAGATGTGTGTATTCCTCCCCGCTCCCCAGATCCTCCTCATTTATCGCGATCAGCGTATTCTCCTCCTCCTCTGCATCAAGGTACTCGATCAATCCTTCTTTGACGAGATCATCAAACGTGATATCACCGCGTTTCAGCTTCTCTATGTGCGATTCCGTCAGCAGGGGTCTGCCATTCTCCACGATTATCACGGGTCTTCTTGCTCTACCGCGGTCTGAATTTATGATTATATCCCGTCTGTCCTGATAGTAAGCTATATTCACCTGCGTAGAGATCTTACCACACCTCCTCAACCGCCGGACATCGCTCACGAATCGTTCGGGATCGGTAGTAAAACCAATAAGATCACCATTAACAAATACACGAGTTCTGAGGCTGGCATCGATCTCAAGAGACATGGCTGGAGGAATAATACCCAGCGAATGCAGGGTATCTTTAAACGTACCGGGATCTACACCCACCGTTATCTCCACCATCTGCGAGAAATTCTTGACCAGCCCGCAGTTTGGTCCTTCCGGTGTCTCGGTAGGGCAGATCCTGCCCCACTGTGTTGGATGCAGGTCACGTGCCTCGAAATGCGGCTGCGCTCTCGATAAAGGCGATATTATACGCCTGAGATGGCTCATTGTCGCGATATAATTGCTCCGTTCCAGTAGCTGTGACACACCTGCTCTCCCACCGACCCAGTTACCGGTCGCCAGCGCATGCAATAATCGTTCGGTCAGCACATCGGAACGGATGGCGGTTGCGAGCTTCAATTCCCTGCTCCGCATATTCGCTCGTTCCAGCTGATACCGCATATCCTTCACCAGCTTTGAGAACGAGACCCGGAACAGGTCCTCCATGAGATCGCCCGCGAGTTTCAAGCGTTTGTTCGCGTAATGGTCCTTGTCATCTTCGCCACGCCGCCCCAACGATAGTTCATAACACGCCTCTGCCATTCTGCCTATGAAATGCGCTTTCGCGATCCTGTCATCGAGATGTGGCAGGAAATACCGGTCAATGATGTAGTTCACGCGTCTCTCCCGGAACTCGCGCGCCTGTGCCGGGGCGACCTTACGACCCAGTGTCTCTATCGCCTCCTCCTGCGTCTTCACGTCGCACTCTTCTATGTTCTCTTTTATGTACTTCACTATCTGCGGATCACCCGATACCGCTTTTATTATCGCCTCTTCATCCTCGAGACCCAGGGCACGCATAAGCGTCACGAAATTTATCTTCCTTGGCACTGCGGGGAACGATACCTCCAGTATCCCCCGCCTGTTCACCTCCACCCGGATTGGCACTCTGAAGCCATGCTTGAGTGAGAACACCTTGGAAACTACTGTCTTATTACCATATCTCTCCTCGAAATTCACAAATATCCTGTTTGGCGCGAGATCTTCGAGCGTTATTATCACATGCTCGGAACCGTTTATTATGAAATAGCCACCCGGGTCAAGGGGATCTTCACCAACCCGCACGAGTTCGTCGTCTGTGAGTCCATAGAGGTTACATTTGATCGATTTCAGCATTATAGGGAGCTCCCCGATCTCTACCTCGTTTACTTCCCCTTCCGGTATCTCCTCTCCACTTTCGTACCGTTTCACCAGTTGCATCTCGAGATACAGTGGCGCTGCATAATTTAAGTTCCGTAGCCGCGCCTGTGATGGGAATATCACCTCATAAGAACCGTCTGCCTCCCGTGCTTTCGGAGTACCAACCGTTATTTTGCCAAAATTCACACACAGCTTATACTTACCACGCTCGTCCTCACCGCCGATCGTTGTCTCTATACCCGACTGCTCATCTATTATATTCTGCATACCTTCCTCGAGGAAGTAATTGAAGGAATCGAGCTGATGCCGTGCTATCTTCTCCCGTGTGAAATACGATTTTGCAAGAACACTTCTGTCCAGCATCTCCATCGCCTCCGTTACTTCGTTACCAATCGATACGATAAAAACTTCCCCGCTGTCCTGCTATTCCGCGTTATCTCCACCACATCGCCTTCTTTCGCTTTTATCTCCTTTATTACGGGATCACTGGTTTTTATCTTTGGTAACTGCTCTTTCTTTATTTTATATCTCTTCAAAAGTTCTGTCACTTCCTGCTCTGGCATCACTTTGTGCAAGGGCACCAATTCATGCTCGAGTATCGAGACCTTTCCCTTCTTCATCTTTTCTATCTTTCTCAACCAATTAACGGGCTCGACGGGATTTGAACCCGCGACCGACGGGTTAAAAGCCCGCTGCTCTACCTTTCTGAGCTACGAGCCCCGGATAGATAATATGTGCCTTCGCAGCATCTCAAGCGCAGCTTCCGCCGCTCTTGCCTTGTTCCCTTCCCTATCTTCATGGAAGATATATCGCTCATGGTAAACGTTATCTTTTGTAGCTAATGCTATATAAACTAAACCGACGGGTTTGTCCGGTGTCCCCCCGGTGGGTCCCGCGATACCCGTGGTGGCGATACCTATATCTGATCGCAGCAGATTCCGCACACCTTCCGCCATCGCCATCGCACATGCGCCGCTTACCGCGCCCATCTCCTCTATTATCTCACGCGGAACATGCAGTATCGCTTCCTTCACCTCATTTGTATAGGCGATCACACCGCCTCTGTAATAGTCGGAACTGCCCGGAACGTTTGTTATTAAATGAGATACCAGTCCTCCCGTACACGATTCCGCGGTAGCGATACTGAGCCCCTTATCCCTCAATACATCCCAGATTGTCATAATATTCTAATCACACTGATTAGAGCGATATAATAAAAGACCAGATGTCATAAGTTAAACTTTTGCTTTTTCCGCGCCGTATCTCACTTTAACGGCGACCCCGTGTTCAAATGCTTTCATCTCCTCCGGCGATAACATCGCTTTGCCCGTTGCCAGTAACCTGTCGTGTTCATCCACAACTATCACCTCATCATACGCCCTTATCTCCGGGTCAACTTCTACAACATGTTTGCAGAACGCAGTACCACCCGCCATAATGAATTCCCGGACGGCAACACTCATAACGACCCGCATACGCGGATACGGAAGGAAACGCCGCAGACGTTCGGCACCT
Source organism: Methanosarcinales archaeon (assembly GCA_025464325.1). Taxonomy (GTDB): domain Archaea; phylum Halobacteriota; class Syntropharchaeia; order Alkanophagales; family Methanospirareceae; genus G60ANME1. The sequence continues at coordinate 14,648 of JAODGH010000049.1, forward strand.
TCGATACCGAGTGTGAATAACCCATCAGCACTCCTCAACGTCGCTATTCGTTTGCCACTGTCCTTTATCTGCGCTATTCGTCCACTCCTCGTACGTGTAAACTCGACACCCTCAGGAAAGAGTACCTCGCCACTACCAGCGCCAAACTGAAAATCCGCGATTATCCGGACTCGTCTCAGCAGTTGCATGTCGTTGTTCATAGCACCTTACGACGAAGAGATACTATCAGTATAACAATCACACTTATTATCGCTATAATGGGCAGCATGAAGAGCAACCCGCCGATGATGGGTGGCGGTGTTACCACTATGGGTTCGGGCGATACCGCGTCATCTACTATGCGCTCACTATAAAAACTGTATCCCGTACCCTTCCAGATCAGAACCACAGCTGCCAGTGAAACCATAACGAATATGAGAACTATCACACCGCTTCCCCGGATTTTCATTTCCTTTTCCTTTTCCTGATCGTGTTATATGATGTGCACCCTCTATAAGGTAGTTTATGGGCTCAATTTATGGGCTAAACACATACTGAGGATTGAATTATTCTCTCTACTTCCTGTTCCAGCTCATTCAGGCACTGCTTCACATGCTCCTGCTTTGCCGTTCTTAACGCTTCATCGCGTTCCAGGGCATCTTTACGGTATTTCAGCATCCTCATAACCTCTTTACGCGCGGGACCGCCTGTTACGGCTCGTCTGTCTATATTCGTAGCAGTGTCCAGAGCTTCCTTCACCCGATCGAGTGTAAGCCCGAGTTCGCTAATACGCTTACCCGTGATATCGACGCTGAACCGGTCGATTATATCGAGGATATCCGACCGATCAGGTTGTTCCTTCGCCATACGGGCTACAATCCGATACGCGGTTCTGAACGGTAGACCGGTCTCTCTCACTATTGTATCAGCCAGCTCAGTTGCTGCCGTAAATCCGATCTGTGCCTCGTATGCCATTCGTTCCTTATTGAATTCCGATTTCTCAACGTAACCGCGCATCACGGTAACCGAATCGATAGTAAGCCTGGTTGCACGCAGTAGATTCGGCGTAACCTCCTGTAAGTCCCGGTTATACGAATACGGCAGTGCCTTACAGATAGAGAGGATACTGACCAGACAACCGTATACAGAGCCTGTTCGCGCTCTCACGAGTTCCGCATAGTCGGGATTGCGTTTCTGTGGCATTATTGAACTGCCGGTTGTGTATTCCTCAGGCGGAATAAGGAACCCGAACTCCGAACTGCACCACAGTATCAGTTCCTCGGCAAGCCTGCTCAGGTTCGTCATAAGATTCGCATAGCATGAAACCGTCTCAATCACAAAGTCGCGTGTTGATACCGCATCCATAGAATTCTCCAGTACGGAATCAAACCCCAATAGCCTGGCTGTTCGTGCCCTATCAATCGGGAATCCGGTAGCCGCAAACGCGGCAGCACCCAGTGGACTCACGTTTACACGTCCGTAAGCATCGATCAGCCGTGCGAAATCGCGTGCAAAGGAATCGGCATGCGCGAGGCAGTGGTGTGCGAGAGTTGTTGGCTGTGCATGTTGCAGATGTGTATAGCCCGGCATCACGGTCTCTATATTTTCCGCCGCTTTGTCCATCAATGCCCGTCTCAATTCGTTCAGCTCTTTCATCAATTGTAGCAGTTCCTCTCGCAACGCCAGTCTTATGCATGTCGCCACTTCATCATTCCTTGAACGGGCTGTGTGCATCCTGCCACCGATATCCTCGCCTATCTCGCGTATGATGGTCGATTCTATCGCAGTATGCAGGTCTTCATAAGCAGGCAGTTCTCGTTCCACAAACACATCTTCATTTAGACCTCTCAGACATTTCAGTATGGCAGCCGCTTCATCTGCTCTTATTATACCGCGTTCCGCAAGCATTACTACGTGTGCCCTGTCAACAAGCACATCTGCGTGAAATAGCCATCTATCTGCGTCCAGAGAGCGTATATAGTCCATCGCACTCACAGTATCTTCTTCAGTTCGCTTATGTGACGTACCACCAACGTCGGTTCAGCATCGCTTTTACCATTATTACTGATGAGTATAGAATCAACACCCGCACGTTTCGCAGCCTGCACCCCAACCGGGCTGTCATCCACCAGTATCGCCTCTCTTCCCGGAACGGACAGCTCGGTCAGCACCTTATTTATGTAATAGGGGTTCGGCTTTCTATTACTCAAACTCGCCAGATCGCTCTTTCTACCGTACCATAGCCTGAAAAAAGGCTTTAAGCCGAAGAAATCGAGCGCAAAATCTACACATTTCTGCTGTGAATCGCTGACCACTGCAAGCAGGTACCGCGTACTGAGGTACCTTATCACCTCCTCAGAACCTTTACAGAGATAGATCTCACCACGCCGTATCGCTTCTATCTTCGCTTCTATGACGTCATACTCCCTTCTTGCCCAGAACGCTTCACAATCCAATCCGAAGCGTTCACAGAAACGTCTCACCCCCGACTCGCCATCCGAATGCAATGGTCCAAGGAAATATGTATCTATCTCCTCTATACTCAGTTCCAGTCCATACCTGTTCAGAGTCTTCCTGAAAGCATTGTACGCCCATTCATGTTCTATCTCGCCGGTACCTCGAGAATCCAGGAAGGTACCATCCATATCAAGTATGACGAGCCGGTGATGGTGATCCATATTCGCTTATCTACGTTCACCCTTGGCTGCCCATTTCACCTTTCGCTGCTTCCTTCGTAACTTTAGCATGTTGCGTTCGCATTTGGAACTGCAGAAGTAAAATACCGTACCATCTCTTTTCACAAACATCTTACCCCTGCCTGGCTCGATCGGCAAATTACAGAACGAACATCGTCTCTCCATATTATTATCACCTCACCGTTTTGATAGTTTCCTCACTTCCCGATCCGTCTCCAGGAGCACGATGATATCTCCCACTTTTACAGGTCCCCTGCAGTTCCTCGTTATTATTCGCCCCTTATTGTTGCCCTCCAGTACCCGGCATTTTATCTGCGTGGCTTCCCCGTGCATTCCCGTCCTGCCGACGATCTCGATCACTTCCGCAGGCGTACCCTTATCGTCACTCATCCCTTCCTACCTTATCTTCTCCAATTCCTCTATTATCTCTTTGACCATTCCCTCCGCTTTTCCGGGGTCCACGATGGCAGCAGAGGCACAACCCTTCTTTATACCGCAAGCAACTCCCAACTCGCGCTGAGTCCTCACATAGGTATATGGTATACCCTTCTCCTCACACAGTGGAGGAAGGTGCATCACAATCTCCTCCGGGTTGACATCCTCACCTATAATCACTAACTTAGCCATCCCCCGCTCTACTATCTTCGTCGTCTCGTTTGTGCCTTTCTTTATACTACCGGTACTGCGCGCTATCTCCAGAGCTTCCAACGACTTGCGCTGCAACTCTTCTGGCACTTCAAACCTGACATACACTTTCTTTCCCTCTTCGCTCATCTTTCATCCCCCTACAATGTCATTTGCGTCTTTACTTTTATATTGGCTAATGCCTTAAGTTTGTAATCCTCCATCAGTACCGGCTGCACGCTTGATTCTGGTACACTCAATGATATCTCTTTTGTACGCCCGTATCTACCTTTACTCACAATCACCGCGTTTATCAACCCAAGAATATCCAGTTCTGATACCAGATCGGTGACCCTGCGCTGTGTTAACGGCTCCATACCGAGGAAATTGCAGGAACGCCGATACATATTGTATACTTCACCACTGGAGAATCGTTTCTTATTCCTCTCCCTGCCCAGTAATACTATACTGCTCAACACTATCTTCGATTGTAGTGGCAGGGTCTTCACAACCTCGACGATCCTGTTTGCTTCTATACGCTCGCTTGCCTCTCTCACATGCTCTTCCAGCACCTTCGGGCTGTTCGCCCGTTCTGCGATCTCGCCCGATACACGAAGCAGGTCAAGAGCCCGTCTCGCATCTCCGTGCTCCTGTGCCGCGAATGCAGCGCATAGCGGTATAACCGAATCATCAAGTACTGAATCGTTGAATGCTATCTCCGCACGTTCACTCAATATATCCTGCAGTTGAGCAGCATTATAAGGTGGAAATATTATCTCTTCCTCACCAAGAGAGGATCTAATCCGTTGATCGAGGAGGTCGGTAAAGGTCAAATCGTTCGATATCCCGATCATGCTCACCTTCGCGTTGTTCAACTCGCTGTTTATCCTTGAGAGGTTATATAATGCCCCGTCACCTTTGCCTGCAAGCCTGTCTACCTCGTCCAGTATGACAATCACGTACCGTTTCTCGGTATCAACACCGGCTTTGAACTCAGAATATACCATGTCGGTGGGCCAACCAATCATGGGCACGCGTTTATTAAAGAACCGTGCGAGGTATGCAAAAATTCGATATTGAGTGTCAAAAACTTCACTGTTGATATATATCAGCGAGCACTTACTGCCCATTTTCCGCCCCATCGCCTCCAGCTCCTTGCTCACATACTTCACCGTTGCGGTCTTGCCCGTACCGGTCTTACCATAAATCAATATATTTGAAGGGGTCTCACCTCTCAGTACAGCGGATAGAATGTCAGCAATATGCTTTATCTGTTTCTCCCGGTGCGGTAGGCTTTCTGGTATGTACGTGGGGCGAAGTACTTCCTTATTTGCGAATATCCTGCCCCCTTTTACCAAGCCCTCGAATAGATTGTCCATCTCTACTCCTATAAATGTACGCCAATGTTTAAAATATGTGATGCAACAGAAGTTAGGGATTTATTACATATAAATATAATAGATATCTGAGGTACGTACTAAAAGTTAAAAAGCTATGTGGTGGAGAGTATATGGACGATTGCGGTACCGCCCGTTCCACCTATGTTATGTGTCAAGCCCGTGCTGGCATCAGGCACCTGCCTCTTACCTGCTTCTCCCCTCAACTGTGTTACGATCTCCGTGACCTGCCTTATACCGGTCGCACCAAGTGGATGACCACACGCTTTCAAACCGCCGGACGGGTTTATCGGGATCTTACCGCCTATCTCCGTCTCGCCTTCTAAAGTTGCTACGCCGCCTTTGCCCTTATCAAAGAAGCCAAGATCCTCTATCGCCATTATCTCCGCGATCGTGTATGAATCGTGCACCTCGGCAACCGAGATCTGCGAAGGTTCAATAGATGCACGCTTATATGCTTCACGTGCCGCAAATACCGTTGCATCCATCGTTGTGATCTCCCTGCGGTCATGAAGTGCGATACTATCACTCGCCTGAACCGAGGCTTTCACGTATATCGGTGAATCTGTATATCGCCTTGCATCCTCAGCGGGACATAGTACAACCGCAGAAGCCCCGTCTGCTATACTCGAGCAATCCAGCATGTGCAGTGGATCAGCAACAATCGGCGATGCTAACACGGCGTCTATGGATAGCTGCCTTCGATACTGTGCTATTGGATTGTGCACAGCATTGGCATGGTTCTTAGCAGCCACCTTCGCCATCTGCTCCTCTGTGGTGCCGTATTTCTGCATGTGTGCTCTTGCCATCTGAGCGAATAGCGCCGGTAGCGTGGCACCGCAGATAGCCTCCCATTCCCGATCCACCGAAGATACGAGCAGGTCATTTGCGACGTCCTCACTCACATCCGTCATCTTCTCCACGCCTGCTGCTATCACGATATCATACCAGCCAGAGGCAACCGCGAGAAACGCCAGATGCAATGCCAGCCCACCGGACGCACAGGCTGCCTCCACTCGCGTTGCCGGTATGTGCAACTCTGCCAGACCCGAATAATCCGCAATGAGTGCACCTATATGCTCCTGTTCCACAAACCTGCCTGCGGACATGTTGCCCCCGTAAAGCGCTTCTACCTCATCGCCACTTATGCCCGCGTCTTCTATCGCCTTAACCCCAGCTTCTACCGCTATATCCCGAAACGACCTGTCCCAGAGCTCACCAAATGGGGTGTTTCCAATTCCTATTATCGCTACTTTTCTCATTTCTCACATCCTTATCTTAGACAGATGTTTGGCATAACCCGCATAATCCACATACTTGATACGGGTGAGGAAATCTTCGACCCGCGGTCCTTTATCCCTATCCCTGACCGTCTCGATAGCATCGGTAACGGTGATCGCAAAAGAATCCGACCCAGCACCCGAGCCGAAAGAGGTCATAAGTATTCGCTGACCCGGTAGTGCGTGGTCAAGAACCGCAGCAAGTCCGATCAGCGAGGAAGCCGAGTACGTATTGCCGATATGCGTCACTATCAGACCCGGTTTTAACTGTTCTGCATCGAAACCGAGGCTCTTCGCTGCTTTCAGTGGGAACTTACCGTTCGGCTGGTGGAAGACGGCATAATCGAAATCCGTGGGCTTCAGTCCCGTTTTAGCCATCAAATCCTTCGTAGCTGATATGATATGCCGGAAATAAGCGGGTTCTCCGGTGAATCTACCGCCATGAGACGGATACTTCTGCAGATCACGTCGCCAGAAATCGGGCGTGTCCGAGGTGAATGAAGTGAAATCGTCTATCTCCGCTATTACATTCTCATCACCGATGATGTACGCCGCACTGCCAGCTCCTGCTGTGTATTCCAGAGCATCGCCCGGACTCGCCTGTGCGACATCTGCACCTATTGCCAATCCGTATTTGATCTTCTTTAGCGCAACTAATCCTATACAGGTCTGTATGGCTGCTGTTCCTGCTTTGCATGCGAACTCAAAGTCCGCAGCGGTAAATGAGTTAGAGGCGCCAATTGCCGCACCAACAATGGTTGCGGTTGGTTTCACGGCGTAAGGGTGGCTCTCCGAACCCACGTAAATGGCTCCAATATACTCCGGATTGATATTCGCACGCAGTATTGCGGTCCGGGCAGCTTCAACCGACATGGTTGCTGTATCCTCATCAAGATCTGGTACAGACTTCTTCTCAACCATCAGACCGGATTTTATCACCTCAGGATCTTCTCCCCACTGGTTCGCTATATCTTCCACACGTATCCTGTACGAAGGCACATAAACTCCATATGAAACTATTCCTGTCATTATCCCTCCGATAATAAACAAGTTTAGAAAGTACATATAAATAAGTAACTGACTGCCATGAAAGAGGAGATAGAACGGTATCTGGAGGATCGACTGGGTACTTCTTTACGGATATTAAGTATAAACGAGGTGCCAGGTCAGGACGAAGAGCTGAAAGGTTTCGGTTATGGCAAGCCCTACTTCGTCACTTTTGAGACCGCGGAAGGAACACGGAGGGAAGTTGTTATCTCTTCTTTGCGAGGTGAAGATGGGTTTGGACATGAGTATATGTCGGATCGCGCTCAGATATTGATATGGCAGTATCATGCGTTCAATTCGCTACCGAGGCATGTGAAAGCGCTCGATGTGGGCTATTTCACGGCGGATGGACGATTGAAATCCGCGAGTGACGCCGTTGAATATTTCATTGTATGTGATAAGGTGGAAGGTTCGGAGTACGTAAAGGACCTTGAGAGATTGAAAGGAGGCGCAAGCCTGAAGGAAGAAGACAAAAAGAGGGTCGAGGCTCTTGCTTCTTACCTCGCGGACATACACACAGAGAAGCGAGATGATCCCGGGTTATATATCCGTCGTATAAGAGAGCTGGTCGGTCATAGCGAGTGCATATTTGGGCTCGCAGACAGCTATCCCCCGAAGAGCGAGTACATAACTGTGCTGAAGGACATAGAGAAGCGTTGTATCGAATGGCGCTGGAAACTGAAGAGCAAGACGGATCGTCTTTGCATGGTGCATGGCGACTTCCATCCATGGAATATTATGTTCCGAACGGGCACGGATTTCACACTACTGGACCGTAGTAGAGGCGAATGGGGCGAAGCGGCGGACGATATCACTGCGATGACCATAAACTACATCTTCTTCGGGCTCATGAAGGCAGAGGGGACGCGGATAGATGCTGATTTCAGACAGTTGTATGACCTGTTCTTCGACGTATATCTGACAAAAACGGGAGATAACGAACTACTGGAGGTGATACAGCCGTTTTATGCTTTTCGCGGGCTCGTGGTTGCTTCACCCGTATGGTACCCGAATATATCGGTTGAGACAAGAACGAAGCTGTTCAACTTTGTAAAGAACGTGCTTGAGGCTGAAGAAGAATTTGATTATAAAGACGTTGAGCGGTACCTGGATCAGACAAATGGTTAGGGACCCGACCAGCCACGATTTGTCTTAAAGCACTTTCCGCATTAATATAGCAGCTTCTCCGTCCTTATAATAGAACGGTACAAAACCGATCTCCACGAACCCCATGCTTCTGTATAATTGCTGTGCCACCCAGTTACTCACCCGTACTTCGAGTCGAACGAACCCGATCTTATATTTCCGCAGCAGAGCGAACGCAGTCTTCAGCAGTGCGCGTCCAACACCCTTACCGCGAAATCGAGAATCCACCGCGATCGAGAATATCCGTCCCTCCCCTTCCGGGGTCAATACAAGTACCTCAAACCCGATAACCATGCCATCCACCTCCGCGACAATGAACCCTTCTGGCCATTCCCGGAATAGCTCGATGTACAGGGTTTCATCACCTTCAAGGGACGCTGCCTCATCTATCTCCATCACCCGCTTTAGGTCCCGCATCTCAAAGTTCCTTATCAATATCCTGAGCCCTTTCGTCGTGCTCATGACCACGGGTTTCATCACTTCTATGCTATTTATTTACCCTCCACCAGTTCCTTTTTACGCGTATATTCAGTCACGAGCTCGGCAATTCGGCGCATCAGCTCTTCACTCACCTGGTTATTCTTCCGTGCGTGCTCTTGCCATCGCGCTATCACTTCCTTCTCACGCTCTGAATCTGTTATCGGCAGATTCAGTCGCAGCTTCTCAGCCCGTGCCTGCATCGCATATTCCATGCGCTTTATCAGCAGAGTCGCAATAGTATCGTCTATCTCGTCAATCTTCCTTCTTATCTCCTGCAGTCTTACATTCCCACGGGGTAGCATCTTCACATGAGTATCTGTATGTTAACCAATGCAGTTAAAACCGATTTGTGATAGATAAAGTGATAGATAAATCGATCGATCAATGTGGCCAGACACCAAAGAATATCTCAAGACCCAGTACTATGGTGCCAAGAGCGAGACCAAATATCAGGATAGTCCTGGGCGGTAGTTTGATAGCTGACTCCTCCACATCATAGTAGCGCATCAAGCCAGCAGATGACATCAAACCTCGCTCTTCGCGCCTGCCACCGCCACCTTTCTTATCTTCCTTCTTCTTCTTTTTACTCTTACCTTTTGCCGCCATCTCCATTCACCTACTCCTCTATTATAACCTTTATCCCTTTTCCTTTCACATCTAAATCTATTTCTGTGCCCTCATATGTCCCCGAATCGTTCGCCTCCCGCAACTCCACCGCCGTCGCCGTTGCGTTCGCTATGTCGCCTGTGCTTATATTATCCCCGGCAAATATAACAATCCTCTTAAGAGCAGCGTTGAGAGGTATTCCCCGTTCGGACTTGTATCGCCTTACTGCACGCACAATCGCAGCGATTAATTCGCCCTCCGTCTCCGCATCGGTGTCTATCTTACCCGGCTGTGGCCATTTAGCCCTGTGTACGCTCCCTTCTTTGCTCAGGTACGAGTACATCTCTTCCGCAAAGAAAGGAACGAAAGGCGCAAGCATTAGATTGAGGGTCTTCAGTGTATGATATAGCGCATATCTGGCAGAGTCCTTACCAGCCGATGATCCCCGTCCGTATAGCCTCGATTTCGCCAGCTCAATGTAATCGTCCGCGAGGACATACCATGCAAAAGACCTGATGCTCTTCATCGCCTCGTCAAACTGGTAATTATCCATCGCCTCTGTTACGCTAATAACGAGTCTGCTCAGTTGAGACAGCAGCCAGCGGTCAACAACTTCCAGTTCTGGCTCTTCTGCCCCGGGTTCATAGTCCGCGAGATGTATCATAGAGAACCTGAGGATACTCCATAGCTTCTGCATGAATTTACTCGCAGCTATTATGTCCTTCCACCGGAATTGCACGTCCGAGCCCGTTGCACCTCCTATCGCTGCCCACTGTCTGAACACGTCAGCACCATGTTTCTGTATCACCTCGTCCGGGGAGACGGTATTGTTCCGCGATTTGCTCATCTTATACCCGTCTTCTCCCAGTACCATGCCGTTGATGAGTATGTTATGCCATGGTATCGTGTGTGTAAGAGCCAGGGAACGGAGTATGGAATAGAAAGCCCAGGTTCTTATGATATCGTGCCCCTGGGGTCTTAACGCAACCGGGAACTGGTATTCCGGCTTACCGGTATCAAAATGCCAGCCCGCAGTCCATAGAGCGGTCAGTGATGAATCCATCCATGTATCCAGCACATCACGCTCGGGCTCAAACTCGGTACTGCCGCAACTGTAACAGGGTGTGTCCGGATCAGTAACCACGGGATCAACGGGCAGTTGCGACTCTTCCGCGAGTTTCACTGTGCCGCATCGTTTGCAGTACCATACAGGTATAGGCACACTGAATATACGTTGCCGTGAGATACACCAGTCCCAGTCCATGGATTGGACCCAGTTCTCCAGTCGTAATCGGAAATGAGGCGGATACCAGTTTATCTCCTTAGCCGCATTCAATATCTCATCTTTATTCACCCGTACGAACCACTGACGGGTGGAAATTATCTCAATCGGTGTTTTACAACGCCAGCAAACGCCGACATTCTGCCTTATCGACTCCCGCCTCTTGAGCAATCCCAGATCACTCAAATCTGATAGTATCCTGCTCCGGCATTCCAGTGTGCCGAGTCCCCTGTACGCACCGGCAATCGCGGTCATCTTCCCCCGCTCATCTATTGAGGCTCGTAATGGCAGGTTATGCTGCTTCCACCATTTCACATCCTGCCGGTCTCCAAATGTACATATCATGACCACACCCGTTCCAAACTCAGGGTCCACTGCCTCGTCCTGATACACCTTTACACGCTGTCCAAAGATCGGTACCTCCAGTTCGCCACCTATCATCTCCTTGTAACGATCATCCTCTGGATGTACCGCAACAGCCACACAACTCGCCAACAGCTCCGGTCTCGTGGTCGCAATCTCCACGTAACTGTCGTTGTCCACCCGTTTGAAGAGAATGTAGTTCAGATACGCGTCCCGGTCTTCATACTCGACCTCAGCAAACGCTATCGCAGTTTCACAGCGCGGACACCAGTTAACGGGATGTTCTGCCTGATATATCAGTCCGGCTCGGTACATCTTCAGGAAAGACATCTGTGTATAGCGCCTGTACGAGTCATCCATAGTGATATATTCGTGACTCCAGTCGATGGACATGCCCAACCGCTTCATCATCGCTCTCATCTGCTCTATATTCCGGGTTGTCAGTTCCTCGCACAGTGCTCTGAACTCCTGCTTGCTTATCTGATGCCGTGCTATACCGTGTATCTCCTCGACTTTCACCTCAGTTGGCAGTCCGTGGCAGTCCCAGCCCTGCGGGAACATCACCTCATAGCCACGCATTCGCTTGTATCGCGCCAGGAAATCGATGTAACACCAGTTCAGAGCGTTACCAATATGGAAATCACCGGTCGGATAAGGTGGTGGTGTATCAATTATATAATGTTCCTTCCCCGATGCGGGGTCAAAATAGTACATTGAATCATCCCACGCATCCAACCACTTCCGCTCCACGATATCATAATCATACTTCTTCGGCAGTCGCATAGGTTGTTTATTTATAGCGCCATATTATTTTAGTTCTTTTTTGTCTTGCATCGTGAAGTCATGGCAGTAGCCTTCATATCCTTTATATTATACTAAAAAGTAAAAAGTGAGTGGCTGGATATGAGCGAAGTGATGGAAGAGGTGATGGATTCGATAGCGAAGATAGGTAAACAATGGGGCGTTGGTGAATCGGTGGGTCGAGTCTGGGGCTTCCTGCTGTTTAAGTCGTGCCCGGTGACGCAGCGAGAGATAGTCGAGGGTACAGGCTACAGTCGCGGACTGGTCAGCCGATGTTTAAAACGGCTGAGAAAGGGTCCGATGGTGACAGTGAGGCGAGAAGGCAGAGAATTTGTATACTCGATCAATACATCACTGACCGACAATTTTGCGGAGCTGCTCAAGCGGTTCCTCACGGACAATATCAAGCCGATGATCGAGCTGCTCAGTACGAGCATGGATAGGATAGAGGATGAGAAGGTTAAGGATACGTTCCGCAAACTGTTGCACGAGTACAAGAGGCTGAACCTCGCTGTTCTGCTATTCTGTAAGACGATGGATGATATAATGAAGCTGAGTAATGCGGAACTGGATGAGAAGCTGATTATGGCAGAGGAGGTGATACATAATGAGTAAACGATTGCTGTTACCATGTGCGATAGTGGTTCTTCTTCTATTGGGCATGCCGGTGGTGACGGCGGTGCCGTTCTCTTCTATCATCATCACGGACGTATCGCCGACGGTGCTGCATCCCGGCGATACGACAGAGGTGACCATGACGGTGAAGAACAACGGCGGAGCGGATGCGAAGGACGTAAAACTATCGTTTGGTGATTCTGACAGGGTATCTGTGGTGGGAGCTACGGTGGTGCAGCTAAACACACTGAATGCATGGTGTGAGAGGGAAGTGAAAGTGAAAGTGCATGTGAAGGATGAAGCGCCGACCGGGACGTATGATATACCGGTAAAGTGCAACTGGTACGAGCCGACGACGAAGACCGTGGTGGTGGGGTCTAAAACTATTACAACCGGTATACCACCCAATACAGAAACGATAACAATTCCTCAGACCGTGACACAATACAACGTCCCGGAGCCGAGGAGTGCGGAGCTCGGTATAAGCTTCAATGTCCGGGGCAGGATAACCATAAACGTCGGCGATGTAACCACAGACCCCGCGGATATTCGCCCGGGAGATGAGAATGTGAAGTTGGGAGTGAGCATAGAGAACAGCGGTGAGGCGGCGGCGAAGGATATTGAAGCGCTATTGATATGCAATACCACGGATTTCAAACCCTCGTGGTCTGGCACCGAGAGGTCGTACATCGGGCGATTGAACTCAGGTGCGTCAAAAGAGGCGACGTTTCATATCGATGTTGCGGACGGTGTAGCCTCAGGTACGTATAAGCTCCCGCTGAGGATACGGTATAAAGATACGAGAGGTGAACGATACGAGACGATGCGTACGGTGAAGATACTGGTGAAGCCGAAGCCCGATTTTGTGGTTGTGTCGTACTACACGGAACCTGCTACCATGGGTGCGGATACGAAAGGAGTGAAACTGCACGTGAAGGTGCAAAACGTGGGCTCGGAGAAGGCGGAATCGGTCAGCGTGCGTGTGACAGGCGAGTCGGAAGTGCCATTCGATTATGATGTCAAGAGTGACTACATCGGCAATTTGAAAGTAGGCGAAGCGGGAGAAGCGATACTGAAGTTCGATGTGAAGAAAGATGCCATGTCGAAGGAGTATCCGCAGGGTATAGAGATACGGTGCAGTGGCGACCGCGATCTGGGTGATGACAATGTGTATGTCTTTGACAGGCAAATCAAGCTGAGAGTTTCGTCATCGGGTCCCGGGGGATTACATATTCCGGGATTTGGGCTTCTATTCGCGTTACTCGCTATGGTCGTGGTATTGGTACGGTCAAGAAGGAGAAAGTGGTAGCTGAGAAGGAAGAAAAGGTAAACCATGCATAATGGCGCTAAAAGGTAAGATAAGCCTGGAAGGAGCACTGACGAAGTTAGCAGGGTTTCAATGCCGGTATTACCGGCAGATAATCGTCGTTTCGTTGATAATAACGCTGTTCCTGGGCTATGGAGTGACGGGTTTGCGTTTCCAGGGCAACTTGAGGAAGGAGATGCCGGAGGATTTGCCCGTGTACGTATTGCAGGATAAGGTAGCGAGTAAGTTCAGGGGCGAGGAGTTCCTGGTCATTGCCGTATGTCTGAACCGTGATACGGGTGCGAGGGATGTGGTGAGTGATATAAGGGACCCGAGGGTGATAAAATCGCTTGTGGAATTGCAGAAGAGGCTGGAGAACGAATCGTCAGTGGTGGGTGATGTGCAGTCGGTTGCGATGTTCTTCAGGCATAGTGATGTACCTTCCAACATAGAAAGAGTAGAGCGTGTTCTGGATTCAATACCCGGCTCTGAACGGTTCTTCAATCGTGACCATAGCATTACGCTGGTGCAGGTGCCAATCTCTGCGGGTCTGAGTGAGGACAAGGTGACTGAGATAACGAATATAATCCAGAAGGACGTGGATGCGATTACGAGACCACCGGGTGTGGAGTATAAGATAACGGGTATGGCGCCATTGATAATAGAACTGCTGAGACTGATGCGAGAGGACATGGTGCTCACCACGCTTGTAGCCGCGGCGATTATCTTCGGGCTGCTGGTCTTACTGGAACGTTCGTTAGTGAAGGGTATTCTCGTATTCATACCACTTATCTTTGCTCTTACCTGGACGTTTGGGACGATGGGTTTTCTCAATATACCAGTAGCTATAAGCACAGTCGTAGTAGGTGCAATCCTGCTCGGGCTGGGAGTGGAGTACGGGATATTTATGGTATCGAGATATTATGAGGAGCGGAAGAAGAGGGGGAGAGAAGAGGAAGAAGCATTGAAAATAGCGGTATCCAATATTGGCGCGTCAACGTTTGGCTCCGCAGCGACCACAACTGCGGCGTTCCTCACGCTCACACTGTCGGTGATGCCAATGGTTCAGCACTTAGGGCAGACGCTCGCACTGGGTATTGTCTTCTGCTGGCTCGCGGCGGTGGTAGTGAATCCATGCTTCATCGTATTTGAAGACCGTGTGGAGAGACGCAAATTGGCAGACCGGGTATTTAAATGGGCGAATAAAAATGCGAGGTAATCGTAATAGCATAGGGAAAAGGTTGGTGGAGAAGTATGCGTGGTTCGTATCGCACCGTGCACCGGTCATCATGGCAATATTCCTCGTGTTCACGCTCTTCATGGGCTATCAGGCATCAATGATGAAGACTGTGGGTACCTCGCAGAGGGACTGGCTACCTTCAGATGTGGAGGTGGTGAAGACGTATGATCTGATAACAGACCAGTTTACCGGTAGTTTCAGCAGTGCCACGATTGTCGTGCAGGTAGCGCCGAGGTATGCGAATTCCTGTGAGATACGGGATGTAAGGGATCCCGAGGCGCTGCGGTATGTGGGAACGCTTGCGGAACGTGCGAAGCTGGTTTATGGCGTGGTGAGTGCTACAAGTGCGGCGGGCGTGATAAAAGAAGCGAACGGTGGTCATATACCGGGTTCGTTACGTGGTGTGAAGTCGCTGCTGGCGAATAACGAGCTGGTGAGACGGCGGTTAAGTCAGTATATAAGCGATGATAATACGATGAGCGTGGTACGGTTGAAGCTGCAGGAGGATATGGACCCGGCGAGAGTGGTTGAGGGTCTGGAAGAGGTGATAAAGGGTGATAAGCCACCCGGTCTGGATGTAGCACTCACAGGTGATCCGGTTACGAGCGTAACTACACAAGAGCTCGCACATGAGACGATGGGTAAAACCTCTTTCGTCAGTTTCGCACTTATCATTCTCATTCTCATCATCATATTCGTCTCGATTAAATACGGGCTAATACCGTTATTAACAATCGTTTTCGGGCTTATATGGGCGTATGGCACGTTCGTTCTTGCAGGGTTCAAGGTGACACCGCAGACATCGGGCGTGATGTCGATGATAATGGGCATCGGGATAGATTTCGGGATACAGGTAACGAAACGGTTCAGATATGAACTGCGAACGCAGGGCAAAGAGGAGGCTATGGCTTATACGCTGAAGAATGTGCTATATCCGATGACGATAACGACGATAGCAGCGGCGGTGGGGTTCCTCGCACTTAGACTGGGGAAACTGCCGGTGATGAAGGATATGGGCACGATGATGGCGGTGGGTGTGGCATGGTGCATGGTCGCGGCACTTACGGTCGTGCCTGCGGTTCTGGTGGTGCTGGAGCGGAGGAAATAAAAAGATACAGCTGGAGGTGAAGGATATTATGGAACCGATGGTTATTAAGGTACCTTAACTCCGCCAACCATAGGG
>JAODGH010000051.1:0-23689 GCA_025464325.1 Methanosarcinales archaeon
TGGATGTTTCTCTGCAACTCAGACTTCGATGTTTCCCGGTTATTACGAATACGAGTTTCAATCCTTGTTTTAGTGGATGTTTCTCTGCAACTCGGGTTAACGGATCGTACAACGGCAAAAAAGTTGCGTTTCAATCCTTGTTTTAGTGGATGTTTCTCTGCAACTATATTACCTCCGTACTTTATATATAGTTTTCATTATAGTTTCAATCCTTGTTTTAGTGGATGTTTCTCTGCAACAGCGCGGATTTTCGCTCCTTTCCACCACTTACTCCCCCCTTTTCGCTCCCTTTCGTCGACTTCTCTTCACTTATCTTTTTTATTCTACCCTTTATAAATACATACTCAATACATACCTTAAAGATATGCAACTGGTGATCAACACCTGCGGCTCTTACCTCCGGAAAAGTGGTAACTGCTTCCTGATACGCGAAGATACCCGGAGTCGATGCTTCAATGGCAACCTTAATATCTACTGGTAGATCATTTGAAAACTCTTCCAGTCTCTCACGAGTCGTTGAAAATCTTATATTTTGGTGTTTTTCATGTGGTGTTTTTCATGCGGTCATCTTCAACCCTGCACACGCTATAGCGCGGGTTGCGATTGAACGCAGGTAGCATCCATATAATTAGTTCGAACAGCTTCGTTGCGATCAGAGTGAATGGGACCGCCGAGATTTGAACTCGGGACAACTCGGTCTTCAGCCGAGCGCTCTCCCGGGCTGAGCTACGGTCCCCAGTATAGGTTATGCATTATTATAAAATAAGCTTTCTTATACCCTTCAAATGCTAACATCCTTACTGTGAGGTGCAGATAAATAGGTGCGGAATAGAATTATATATAGAAATAGAAATGTCCAAACTCGAAGTACTGCGTGCTCTAATAGCAGCTAAGCGCGATTTAGTTGTCGCGTTCTCCGGTGGTGTGGACAGCGGTCTGCTACTCCGGGTGGCTCAGGACGTACTCGGTGATAACCTGCTGGCGGTGACGATCGTTACCGAGCTCATTCCCGACCGTGAATTGAATACCATAAGAGATATCCTCTCTTGCGCGGGCGTCCGGTACAGAATTATCCAGCACAAAATGCTCGATGACGAGGATTTCGTTATGAATACCAGGCACAGGTGTTATCACTGTAAGACCCGCTTTTTTGCATTATTGAACCAGATAGCCAGAGAAGAGGGTATAAATACCGTTGCAGAAGGCGTTACTGCATCCGATTACAGTGAGTATCGTCCCGGTATAGCAGCAGCAAAGGAAGCCGGTATATGGCATCCACTGGCAGAAGCGAAGATAACGAAACCCGAAGTACGGTTGATAGCGAAGGAGCTGGGTCTGACTTTCTGGGACAAACCTTCTAATACGTGCCTGGCGACGAGAATAGCGTATGGTGAGCGTATAACCATGAGCAAACTGAAGATGATCGAAACCGCAGAGAACATTCTCTTTGATCTCGGGTTCTCACAGCTCCGGGTGCGATTGCACTGTAATGCAATAGCGCGGATAGAATTAGCCCGCAAAGAACTCCAGAATTTTCTCAAGCTGGACTACCGGCAGATTGCACACTTATGCATGCAATTGAAACAGTCCGGCTTCCGTTACATCTCCCTTGATCTTGAAGGTTATCGGAGCGGTAGTATGGATGACGGAATCTAAGACAATCAAGTGCTTACCGCCAGTATCAGTACAAGTACTGCAACCACCAGTGCGATTGAATATACCCTTCGATCCCATGCCAGCACCTTCTTACCGTCCAGTACCCCTATGGGTATCATATTGAACAGTGCAAGCCATGCGTTTATCAGCATGCCGAAGTAACCGATGAGGTATAAAAATCCGTTACTGATATGATTGATGGTTAAGAACATCATTGCGAGTGCCATGTTAGTCGTAGGACCCGCTAATGCTATCTTTCCGCTCTCTTCTCGCGTCAAATACGGGTTAAATATCATGACTGCGCCGGGTGCTGCGAATATGAACGGTATGAAAAACGGCAGTAACACCGCAAAAAACAGCATTACGGGATCCATCCGGAATTCCGACCAGCTACCGTATCGCTGTGCAACGAACTTGTGTGCCAGTTCATGCAATATAAATGCGGAACCAACCGTTACAGCGGATAGAAGAAAGACTTCCAGCCAGCCCAGGCGAAAATGCATCCAGCGCTTGATCAGTACGGTAAACGCAAAAGAGATAGCGAGCCAGGCTATCAGAAGATGCTTCTGCTCTGTTTCGCTCGTTCTTATTCTCATAACTGAACAGTGAATAGCCCGGCACGGATTCGAACCGAGGTCGTGAGATCCAGAGTCTCACATGCTTGACCACTACACCACCGGGCTACTCGAATAAATAATATAACCAGATCGAATTTAAACTTTTTTTTCTTCTGTCGTCAATTCATTCATGCTGAGCGGCAAGGAAGAAAGAAGCTATGAGTGCATCAAGCTGTATCCTCTCGTTCGCACCTTCGGTAATCCTGTAATCAGCCTCTCCAATCCTGTCCATCAATTCCACCTTCTTACGTGCCGGTATGTCCATGTTTATCACCAGCCGGTGCATCTGTGCCAGTATCTCATCACCCGATATACCACGATCAAGCAATTCCGCAAGCTTATCAATGGAATCCCGGAACTTACCATTCATCGCATCGTTTATCAAACCCGTTATCTCTTCCGGTCTCGCCATCGCCGTGAGTCCGTATATCGTATCGGGTTTTATGTCGTTGCTCAGGACGGCTGCGCTTTGTAGTGCATTTATCGCGCGTCGCATGTCTCCCATCGCGACGTATACTATCGCCTCCAGCGCATCATTTGATAGTTTTAAACCCTCCTTATCGGCAATGTAACGTATACGTGCGGCTATTGCTGCCTCTGATAGTGATCTGAACCGGTATACCGAACATCGTGATTGTATGGGCTCTATAATCTTCGATGAGTAATTGCAACTGAGTATAAACCTGCAGGTACCCGAGTATCGTTCCATAGTACGCCGTAACGCCGATTGCGCTGCATCGGTCAGTGCATCCGCCTCGTCAAGAAAGATTATCTTGAACGAGGTATTGCCAATAGGCATAGTTCGTGCGAAATTCTTTATCGTGTTGCGTACTACCTCTATACCGCGCTCATCTGATGCGTTCAGTTCCGTGAAGTTCTCAGACCATGTATCACCAAACATCTCCCGTGCAAGTGCAACCGCAGCGGCAGTCTTGCCCACTCCCGCGGGTCCCGAGAATATAAGGTGCGGTAGATTGCGTTTGCTTACGTACGATTTGAGATTGCGTATTATGTGTGGTTGCCCCACTACTTCATCCAGGCGCTCTGGTCGATACTTCTCTGTCCATATCTCCTCTCGCTGCAAATTGTTCACCATTATCCCTCACCTTTATTAAAAGAGACAGGAAGAAATAATTATTACTATGCAGGACTCTGTAGAGCTGCTAAAGGCTTTTATCACCCTGTTTGTGGTTATGGATCCGGCGGGAAACGTGCCCATATTCATCGCTGTGACCAGGTCGATGAGCAATGAAGAGCGTAAGAAGGAGCTCAATAATGCGGTGGTGGTTGCCACTCTGCTACTTCTGGTATTCGCATTCCTCGGCAGGTTTGTGCTTAACGCCCTTAACATAAGTCTTGAGAGTTTCAAGGTTGCGGGCGGTATCCTCCTGCTACTCGTATCTTTTGACCTGCTACGCGAACACAAGTTTGTGATGAGAGAAGCGAGTCAGGGGATCGGTGCAGTACCGATAGGTACACCTTTACTTGCGGGTCCAGGCGCGATAACAACTGTTATGGTGATAATGCAGTCCCGGGGCGTCATCACCACGCTCTTCGCCATATTCTCCGCCATTATCGCCACCATGTTCATATTGCGGCAGTCTGATTGGCTGTACAGCATAATGGGCAAAGAGGGTTCGGAAGTACTGAGCCGTGTAATGGGTATACTGGTGGCTGCTATCGCTATCGAGTTCATCAAGCAGGGCGTACTCAACTGGAAAACACCTTGAAGCTGGATTCGTACGCCATGGCGGCATTGATTATCTTATCCTCCTGGAATTGACCGCTTACAAGCTGCAGTCCTATCGGTAAGCCGTTGAAGACGCCACATGGTACCGATATAGAAGGTAGTCCCGCCAGATTCACAGGTACTGTGTTGACATCTGCGAGATAGAGCGACAGGGGATCTTTTATTCGTTCACCGAGCTTAAAAGCGACACAGGGCATCGTTGGCATCGCCAGTATGTCATACGCCCGCAGAGCAGCCTCAAACTCTCGCTTTATCAGGGTTCGTATCTTCAATGCCTTGAGGTAATATCTGCCGTAATAACCGACCGAAAGAGCATAAGTGCCAAGAATTATCCGCCGTTTCACTTCTTCCCCGAATCCTTCACCCCGTATCCTTGAGAAGGTCGTATGCCAGTCGGCATCCATATCAAGTCGAAGCCCGTACCTCAGCCCATCAAACCTCGCCAGATTCGACGACGCTTCCGACATTGCGATGATGTAATATGCCGCGAGTGCATATTTCAGGTACTTCAGACTTATCTCTTCATACGATGCCCCAAGGTCTTCGAATTTGTATATGGCATGCCAGACAGATTCTTCAACCTCGGGTGCAACACCCTCCAAGAATTCACGGCACACACCTATCCTCAGACCTCTCACATCTTCTCCATTTTTTTCGGTTTTGAATACGTAGTTGGAATTGCTATTGTTATCTATCTTGATCTGTGTACTGTCTCGTTCGTCCTTCGCTGAGATCACCTCCAGTAACAATGCGGTATCACGCACATTCGTGGCTATCGGTCCTATCTGCTCCAGAGAGTTCGCATAAGCGATCAGTCCGTACCGCGATACGAGTCCGTAAGTCGGTTTCAAGCCGACAACGCCACAGAACGATGCAGGACAGCGTATAGAACCGCCCGTGTCCGATCCCAGAGCAATAAGCGCTTCACCCGCGGATACTGCCGCAGCACTGCCACCAGAAGAACCGCCAGGCACTCTTGTGTGGTCATGCGGGTTCAAAGTTGGACCATAATAACTCGTCTCGGTTGACGTACCCATACAGAACTCGTCCATGTTTGTCTTACCTATGATTATCGCGCCTTCACGCTTTAACGCTTCTATCACGGTCGCGTCATAAGGCGGGACATAACCTGTGAGTATTTTTGATGCACAGGTGGTCTGAATGCCTGCTGTGGAGATACTGTCCTTGATGGCAATCGGTACTCCGAGCAGTCTCTTATCCATGTACGCCTCTCTGTTCTTATCCACTCTTATCGCCTCTTCAATTGCCTTATCTCTGTTCAGTGTGATATAGCAGTTAAGTTCGCTCCGTTCTATCCGCTCGTATATGCCCGAAATCAGCTCCTCACACGATATATCTCCGCTCTTTATACCCGCCACGACTTCCGCCACTGTTATATCCTTCATCTCTTCTCGCCACTATGTCTGATCATAAATAAGTAACAAATTGCAATTATATAACGTACGCACCTAACACCCGATTATAGTGGTTTGTTATCAGCGTCCGTGAATGGCGGAACGACAGGCGATAAGTTCCCGGGAGCGAGCGAATTTGATATCTATCCCCTGTAATGCGATATTAAACCATGAAACTCATGGATATCTGGCATAGACATGCATATATGTGATACAACCACAGGCGAGGCTGTCGATACCATAAGACGGAAGTGTCATTAAATCCATTGTTAAGGATGAGTGGATCTTCCTCGCCTACCGCAATCGAGATATTGAAAAAATTAATACTAACAATTGCAAAGAGAAATCGAGATAATATGCGTTCTGATGTATTGAAACGGGATATAGAGACCTTACCGCACCGGGCATTGCTTATGTCCGCGGGCGTGGATCGCTCGGACCTCGACTCGGATAAACCGTTCATTGGTATCGCCAACAGCTATAATAACATCATTCCGGGTCATATACACCTGAATGAGCTTACGAGGGAGGTGGTGCGTGGCGTCCGGGATGCGGGCGGTGTACCGTTCGTATGGGGTGTGCCCGGCGTCTGTGATGGTATAGCGATGTATGTGGAGATGCGGCTATCTCTACCAAGCAGGGAACATATCGCCGATAATATTGAGATAATGGTACTATCGCACTCGCTTGATGGCTGGGTCGGTGTTACCAACTGTGACAAAATCACGCCCGGGATGCTCATGGCTGCCGGTCGTCTAAATTTACCCGCCATCATTCTCACCGGTGGACCAATGAAAGCGAATACTATTGATGGAAGTAAGCACCACCCGATAGAAGGATTCCGTATCGTCGGAGAAGTAAAAGGCGGATTATTAAGCGAAGATGAAGCGAGAGCTATGCTGCCTGTAATGGCATGTGGCGCGGGCTCCTGTGTCGGGCTCTATACCGCCAATACCATGGCTGTTGTCACAGAAGTGCTTGGTATGTCACTACCAAAGTGTGCAACCACACTCGCGATAGACCCCGAGAAGAGACGTCAGGCGTATGAAACCGGCAGACGGATCGTTGAACTGGTCAAAGAGGACGTGAAACCGCGCGATATAATGACGAGAAGCGCATTCGAGAACGCTATAAGGGTAGACATGGCACTCGGCGGCTCCACAAATGCCGTGTTGCATATACCGGCGATAGCAAAAGAAGCGGGTATTATGCTCGATGTCGGACTATTCGATTCGATCTCACGAGAAACGCCGAACATCTGCAAGTTGATACCCGCAGGCACGCACGAAATGGCAGATTTAGACTACGCGGGCGGCATACCTGCTGTTCTTCACCGGTTGCGTGCAATGCTCCGAGATTCACCAACTGTAACCGGTCGAACGATAAAGGAGATAGCTGAAGAAGGTGAAATTAACGACGAAACGGTTATCAGACGACTGGATGATCCGTATTCACCAGAAGGTGGTATAGCTGTACTACGTGGTAATCTCGCAAATAGCGCGATAGTAAAACAGACTGCGGTATCTGAGGATATGATGGTTCATTCAGGTCCTGCGAAGGTGTTCATGAGCGAACGAGAGCTACTGGAAGCGATAGCGACAAAGAAGATAGAGGAGGGGGACGTGGTTGTACTACCATTTCAGGGTCCCGCAGGTGCACCGGGTATGCCCGAGATGCTCACACCCACCGATGCGATAAAAGGTGCCGGCTATAAGCACGTTGCATTGATCACCGATGGCAGATTCTCCGGTGCCACTACCGGTCCATGTATCGGGCACGTAGAGATGGAAGCGTACAATGGCGGTCCAATCGGTGCGGTAAGAGATGGCGATATAATTGAGATAGACATACCTGGCAGGGCATTGAATGTGGATCTGAGCGAATCCGAGCTTGAGGAGCGTCTGGAGCATGTAAAAGCACCACATAGGACTCTTACACCGCTCTTAGAGGCGTATCGCAATAGATTCATCGGTGTTAACTGCTACGGCTACCGCTCCTGAGCTTCTCGTATATCGCACGTACAGCAACAACGGCTTTCGAATCTTCGGGAAGCTCCAGCAGCGGGCGTCCCTCAAGATCAAAAGCCCGTATGTTCTCGTCTTCAGGTACCATACCAATCAGTGTGAGTCCACTTGATTTTACCATCGCGTCAAGCATCGGTCTCACTTCATCGGTCACCTTATTCACTACGAGCAGTATCTGCCCGAAATTGATGTGCAAACTGGCTGCGAGACCCGCTATCGAAACCGCAGTGTCTATACCCCGTCTGGTCGCATCGCTGACCACAAGCATGGTGTCCACGTCCTGCGTCGTTCTGCGGCTTAGATGCTCCAAACCCGCCTCACAATCAATGAGGATGGTGGAATATCGCGATGATAGCCTGTCAATGAAATGACGCAGCATATCATTTATGAGGCAGTAGCAGCCCGGACCTTCTGACTTGCCCATTGCAAGCAGAGAGAACCGCGGGGTCTTCACCGTTATCTCGTCTATCTTGTACTCGATCAGCATATCTGTGGGCATGTTCTCAGAGAAGTATACACTGCTCGGCGATGCGATCTCCTCCCGCACATCTCCTATCGTTCGCGTAATCCTGACCCCCAGTGTACCGGGCAGCGAAGTAGCCGGGTCAGCATCGATCGCAAGCACTCGCTCTCCATCCTCTGCCAGAAACATCAGTAATAGAGATGTTATGACCGTTTTGCCCGTACCGCCTTTTCCAGCCACCGCAATGATCCTCGCTTTCCTTCCGTTCTGTATATCGTTCATCTATCTCCTTACTTATGCCTGACTTTTCGGATGTGATCCAGACTGAGTGGTAATGTACCCCGTGTCTTGTATACCGCCCACGAATAGTACAGAAAGGCATATAACGCCAGGATGGTGTAGAATATGCCAAGCAGATCGTTCAACGCCAGTATGCCCGCAATGTTGAGGAACAAGAAACTGAAGGGTACGAGCAGAATCGGCAGGAATAAAGCGACCCATGCGGTATTATTATCGAATACGTTAAATTCAGAAGATATGAGCCACCACCAGAGTACAAACAGGAATAACGTTGCAAAATGCGCCATTTCGAACGAGGTCTCCACCATTGTTATAAAAGCTGCCAGCGATACAACCGTCAGAAGTATAACCTTCGCTATGAACGCAACTGAAGTACCATGTGCAACAGATATGGATTCATCTACATGTGACTGTTCCTTCTCCAGTTGCTCGTCCATCAACGTCTGAACCATACGATCTATCTTACCCAGCCGCCCCTCCAGCGATTCCATCTCCACATGCGTCTCCGCTATTTTACGTAATATGGGTTCCAGCCGCGTGTATATTCCCTTATCAAACGCAGTATTCACCAGGCTCTCGTAGTATGCCGACTTCTTGTAGATTCGTATGGCGAAATAAGCCAGTAAGATACCCGTGCTCAGTACTATCAGATCCACCACTATGCCGTATGTATTGAACTTCAGAACAAGATCGATGAGTAGTGAGAAGACCGATATGCCCACCAGAATTACAGCAATGAGCATAGCAAGCGCCAGACCAATCTTCTCCACTGCTGGCACTATGTTTCTTCTGCTATCAGTCTGAGCACTCATATCATCTATTATAAAATGCCCGATGAATATTTAAATCATGCTATTTATGGTTCCGTTTTAATTTACTCTGATGCATGCGTGTCGGACATAATACCCGGACAGCTATTTCTTGAATGAATGGTTAGTTATCATTGATGTTGAAATGCCAGAAGAAGAGAAAGAGGAAGAGGTGGCGCGAACCGTTCGTGATGCGGTAGTAAAAGCGGCGGAACTGGGCGAAGATGTGAAAGATAAGATACATGGAATTACGAAGGATGCGGTTGAGCATGCGCTGGAGGGTGTAGAAGCCACCCGGGAGCTTGTAGAAGCGGTCTCAAAAGGAGCCATAAAGGGTGCAATAGAAGGTGCCCGGGCAATAAAGATAGAAACCGACGATCTCGCAGCAGAAGCTACGAAAGGTATACTCGAAGGTATAAAGGCTACGAGCACAAAAGCAGCTGATGTGATCGAGTATGCGGCTGATGCGACTCTGGATATTGTTAAGGATGTGGGAGACAAAACGATAGCGGCAGTAAGAGGCGGGATAAAGGGCTTTTTTGAAGCGTTCAGAGAGGTTATAGAAAATAGAAAAGAATAGATGAGCGGTGTACCGGGTAAACGGCGATAAGTGGACAGAGAAGTACAGACCAAAGAGTCTGGATGAGGTGGTAGGTAACGAGAAAGCGGTAAGGGAGTTACGGTCGTGGGCGACGAGTATTGCCAGTCCTACAGCGAAGAAAGCAGTTATTCTGCATGGACCACCGGGTTGTGGTAAGACTTCCGCAGCTTATGCTCTCGCTTCTGAGATGGACTGGGAGGTTATAGAGCTAAATGCCTCAGACCAGCGGAACGAAGCGATAATAAAGAACATCGTGGGTCACGCATCACACAGTAGCACGTTCAGTCGAAGAACGAGACTGATCATCCTGGATGAGGCGGACAATCTCCATGGTAAGGAAGATCGTGGTGGAACGAGAGCAATAACCGAGATAGTAAAGGTGAGTGCCCAGCCCGTTGTACTCATCGCAAATGATTTATATCGGTTAGGTAAGGCATTACAGCGAAACTGCAATATAATCCGTTTTCAGCGACTGAGACCGGAACGAATCTTACGTGTGCTGCGCAGGATCTGCATTCAGGAGGGCATGGAGATAGAGGATCGAGTGCTTCGTATACTCGCGAGTAACGCGAACGGCGATTTGAGGTCAGCAATAAACGATCTACAGGCGCTATCCATATCGACCGAGCGGCATATAGACGAGGAAGACATAGTTACGGGTGCACGCGACGTTGAGCTGACCATATTTGATGTTCTGAAGAAGATATATACGCCAGGGACAGACCTGCAGAATGCTATCTCCTCTCTTCATTCGCTCGATAAGACGCCGGAAGAGATCATCAACTGGTTATACGAGAACCTGCCGGGAGAACTGATGGATCCGCAGGATCTATCGCACGCGCTTCATTACCTCGGTAGAGCCGATATTTTTTTGGGCAGGGCACGAAATAGAGAGAACTTCAAGTTCTGGCGTTATGCATCCAGTATTATGGCATGTGGTGTATCCTCAGCAATCCGGCACCGCTATTTCCGGTTCAAATCGCCGTGGTACCGTGGTAGCAGTACTGAGCCCGTAACCGACGCTATAGCGCGAAAAATAAGCGAGTTTTGCAATGTATCGCGGCGTTATGCGAAGTACTACGTGATCCCGTTCATGCAATTATTATTCAGAGACAACGGTAAAGCGGTCAAACTGGCAGGATCGTTACAGCTGGATGTGCCACAAATAGCGTTTCTGACGGGCGATGCCAAAAGAGCAGAAGAGATTTATAATGAGGCATATAAAGCTTCACCCACGGTAGAAACTGAGAAGGTAACAAAGCCACCTGTGGCGGTAGATGTAAAAAGTGCAGAGGTGGAAGATAGAGCGGATGGTGGCAACAAACAGAGATCTTTGGCTGATTTCTTATTCCGATAGAATGTGCAAAAGGCTGATGTAGGTACAAAAATAGTCGCCTCCTAAATCACGAGTCGTTTCTCGTATCTCGTCAGGTTCTCACAACCATCTTTACGCACCAACACCATGTCCTCCAGTCGTACACCACCCGATTCTGGCTCGTATAAGCCCGGTTCTATCGTTATTACGTTACCTGCTCGTAGCACGCTGTCATTATCCCCGACACTTGGTGACTCGTGTACGTCCAGTCCCACCCCATGCCCGGTGAAATGAATAAACCCCCTTACTTCCAATCCCCGCGTCCTCAGCGTTTTATAGCCCATATCCTCAAAAATATCGCATACCAGATTGTGCACTTCACAGCATTTCACACCTTCCCGGACAATGCTCTCTGCCGATTCCTGCGCGTATTTAACCGCGTCGTACATCTCTATTATTCGATCAGAAGGCTTACCACGCGATACCGTTCTCGTCATGTCCGCGAAATACCGACCTGATTTCAATCTCGGGAAGATATCGATGATGATCGGCTCATGTGCGAATATAGCCCCATGTCCTGAGAAGTGGGGGTTCGAGGACCGCGTTCCACTTGCTACTATCGGCTCACCACCATCACAGCTGCAGCCCAGATCGATCAGTGCATGTTCAATGCATGCCTTCACATACTCTGAGGTCAATATCTCACCGTTTGCGATCAGCCGACCCGCCTCATCCATACTCGCATGCCTTATCGTATCTATTGCGGTCGCCATTGCACGTTCACACGCACGTTGCGCCGCTTTTATGTGCTGTATCTCCCATTCCGCCTTTATCTCTCGTTTCTTTGTCAGATCTAACTCTTCCACAGGTGTTACGCTTATACCTGCATTACGTAACGCATCTGCGATATAGACCGGGAAATACTTCGGTACTTCTACTTCCTCAATACCGGCAGCACGCAGTGCATTTAATACGATCGTTTCATATTTTTCACCATCGTAATCTGCTGTTGTGCGGATATCGTCTAAAATAGACTCTCTTTTCGCACGCTCGTACTCCATTGGTGATACGATAAGTGTGCCCCTGCCCCCGGTATCGCGGATATAAACGAAAGTATCAAGAGAGAGGAATCGAGTAGCGTAGTACATGTCCGCGTTATACATGCTCCCGCTGACCATGAGAAGAGGTTTCATATCCTACCACCTGTGTTCACTACTGAAGGTATGCAAACAAATAGTTATCTCTTTTTAGCATCTCACATATGAATGCCAATTTGTCTGTTCGTTTGGTTTCCGGGGTTGCGCTATTGCCCGCGCATTTTATATTACGGCGTATCCACTGTATGTACTGATGGGCTACGATGTTGTTGCAATAGGGGATGTCTTCTGCGATATAGCCACGAAGCCGATAAACGACTACCCCGAGCGTGACAGACAGATCGGGTGTGAATTCATGCTCAGTATCGGTGGTCAGGCAGGTAATTTCGCAGCTGCATGTGCCTCTCTCGGATTGAGAACCGCGATAATATGCAGGACAGGTAACGATGTGATATCGAACTGGCTGCTGACGGAACTGCAGAAGCTGGGTGTGGATTGTATCGTAACCGTTTCAGAGCACAGGACACATCCGGGTCTAACAGTGAGCATAGCATTTAAAGATGGTAGCCGGTCCATGCTTACCGACCGTAGTGCGAATCTTGACCTGAAAATGGAAGATATAAAGAAGGAACTTCTGACAGATGCGCGTTTCGTCATGCGTGCGGGTCACTGGAACACCGAGGGGCTGTTTCCCGCGAATAAGGAGATTTTGAAGATGGCTAAAGCATCAGGTGCACACACTGGCGTCGATATCGGGTGGAGTGCCTATCTTGGCTGGACTGCTGCGACAAGGCAAACTGTCTTCGAGTTCTTGCCGTTTACCGATTTCCTGTTTGTCAACGTTGCGGAACTGAACGAACTGGCACCCGTCAGCACCATACTGGAAATGGGTTGTAGAAACGTAATAGTGCATAGGGGCGAAGAGGGCTCCTCATGGATCAACCCGGGATTCGAGGTAAGCGTACCTGCATACGATGTGGAAGTGGTTTCGCCAACGGGAGCAGGCGACGTCTTCAATGCCGGCATAACATACGCGTTTATAGCAGGCAAAGATGCCGAAGAGTGTCTCAAGTTCGCCAATGCCTGTGCTGCAGCACACATACGCAGACCAAGAGCCAGCAATCTCTATCCGGATCTGGAAGAGGTAACGAATTTGATGAGGCTATCTTTTAGATAACCATGGTTTTCAACGTTGATAGTCCTTACCCCCGGTATATTGACACTTCATTCTAAATTATTTTTTATCGCTGACGTGAGACTATGCGTATACGGACCTTATTTACTCGCCCACAAATGGTGGCATAGTCGGTATAAATCTCTGATAAAACATTCAAGCACTCTGTAATCGATGTATCGATGTTCAGCAACACATGTAAGCACGCCAGAAATACCTTCAAACCTTCAGTCGCACTTATCTTCGTGTTTCTCACCAAAACGCTCTTTATACAGCACACAGGAAAATGCCAGTATTAAAGGAAAAGGATTGAGCAATACAGCAGTTAGCTGTTAGCTGATTCGCAACCATTAAATAAGCATCGTTTCGTATTCAAGATCTGTAGTAAATGATATTTTATCAAAAATCGGGACTCTGAAAAGAAACTATATCTAAAGAGCGGGACAGGGTAAGTGACTTTTTAATAAGATAGGCTTAAATATGCACCCTGAAATATTGCATGGCATGGCATGAGGCAACATCAGAGATGAAAACTGTCTGTGCATTGCAGCATTTAATTTATTTAATCTTTTATATAAAGTTTAATAAATTATGGTGATAAGTGGGACAGAGGACTTAAAAAGTCAGTATAAGCGATTCATTGGTAGGAAAATACTCTTTATACTCGTGACTATTGCATTTACATTCGCTATCGCTGGTATTGCCGCTCTGGTTGGATCTTATTATCCACCTATCTCATTTGTTGAGGTATATACCATAATATGGCAGGTTATTCCCAAGATTGTTAATAACCACGGCTACATAGCGGCCCATGGCATTGATGCGTTCTTCCGTGAATATTTAACCGGTAAGGAATTCGTAATCTGGGAATTGAGGCTACCACGCATCATATTGGGCGTATTTGCGGGTATGGGGCTTGCTATTGCGGGAACAGCGATGCAGGGTATATTAAGGAACCCTCTTGCGAGTCCATTCACTCTGGGCATATCTGCTGGTGCAGGTTTTGGTGCCACTCTCGCGCTGATACCCGGTATCGCACTGGTAGGTGGTGAGTATTTTGTGATAGGTAATGCGTTTATATTTGCCATGGTTCCTTCTTTCGTTATCATCGGGCTCTCGAGATATAGACGGGCTACACCGGAGACGATGATTCTTGCAGGTATCGCTATGTTCTACATGTTTGAGGGTATGACCACTTTATTGCGATTTTCAGCTATACCGGAAGATGAGGCGGAGGTGTTCCACTGGCTGGTAGGTACTCTGGGTAAAGCATCCTGGGCTAACATAATACCAGTATCTGCTATTGTTGCGATATGTATATTGCCACTGATATGGAAATCATGGGACCTCAATGTGCTTGGTGCGGGAGATGAAGCAGCGAAGAGTCTCGGTGTTAATGTTGAGCGAATACGGGTGTATATACTGCTGATTGCCTCTTTACTCACCGCGGGTATCATATGCTTTACTGGCATTATTGGCTTCATAGGACTGGTGGCACCTCATATCTGTCGGATGGTGATCGGAGGTGACAACCGATTTTTAATACCGGCGTCGGGTTTCTTCGGTGCTGCCCTGTTGCTCTCTGCGGATACTCTCGCCAGGACGATAGTAGCAATGGTACTGCCGGTAGGTGCGGTGACGTATTTCCTGGGTGGTCCATTATTCCTGTACCTTATCCTCAAGAGAAGAAGGGAGTTCTGGTAAAATGCGACTGAAAGTGCAAGATCTAAACTTCTGGTATTCACCGAAGATGCCGATACTGCGTGATATAAACTTAGAACTGGCGGAATCGGAGTTACTGGGTGTTGTGGGTCCCAATGGTGCCGGTAAATCCACACTGCTGCGCTGTATTGATCGAATACTTATACCCAGGAAAGGTACCATCATGCTCAACGGGCGGGATATAAGGACGATAGATAGACTGGAACTCGCAAGTAAGATAGGATACATACCACAGAGCGGCTCTCAGGTCTTCCCTGCCACGGTATTCGATACCGTACTATTGGGTAGACGCCCTTATATCGGCTGGCGCAGCAGTGAGCGAGATGAGGAGAAGGTGCTGGAGACATTAAAATTACTCAACATAGAGGATCTGGCGCTGCGCGACATAAACGAACTGAGTGGTGGACAGCAGCAGAAGGTATTCATAGCGAGGGCGTTAACACAGGAGCCGGAATTGCTGCTGCTCGATGAGCCCACGTCCAACCTCGATATAAGACACCAGCTTGAAGTGATGGAGCTCGTGAAACGAGTGATTCGAGAGCAGGGTATCTCCGCGATAATGGCGATTCATGATCTTAACCTCGCAGCCAGATATGCCGATCGGATATTGATGATGAAAGAAGGCAGAATATACGCAGAGGGTAAACCTGCATCGGTACTCAACGCGGAAAATATCAGACGCGTATATGGTGTGGAAGTGGAACTGAACAATCACAATGGCAGACCATACATAATACCATTGAGAGCTGTTAACTGGGCATGACGCAGAATTGGCTATCGAGGGTGCTTTTACAGGATACTGACTCTTATACTTATATTGGGTGAAGAAAGCTTACTTTTTATTGTGAGATACCGCATACAGTGAAGTGAAGGATGGATGAGTGATGGTTACTAAACGTGAGACCGACGCGCCATGGTGGGGCGGCGGGATACGGTACGTTGCTTACTTTTTGGCTATCTGTGTGGGACTGTATCTCGTGTATTATATGGCGACCGAATCAGGACTGATGCTCGGTGTTAGGCGTGCCACGGCATTGATACTGGCTTCTATATTCTCACTGACTGGTATGGATGTAGCAGTAGAAGGTACTTTATTATCAGTCAATGGATTTACACTGAACATAATCGATGAATGCACCGCGGTATTTCCCGTGATCATATATTGCGCCTGCATTCTGGCTTATCCCACGCGACTGAACGCGAAGTGCAAGGGCATCCTCATCGGTGTACCCGTCCTTTATGCGGTCAACCTATTCCGCATCTTTGTACTCACGCTTGTTGGCATTTATAACCCCCGCATGATGGAGTTCGTACACGTGTATCTGTGGCAGGGTTCTTTCATCATATTCGTGGTTATACTTTTCTTGATATGGCTGAAGATAGAAGAGAATTACAGTGAGTGATCGTGAACGGGCATAATGATGATAATGTGGCGGCGGGGGGACGATGTGAGATACTGACATTAAGCGTCAATCAAATCTTACTGTTTCTGGGCGTCTTCCTGGCGGTATCTGCGATACTGCTGGCTGTATGGTATTATATAGGGATATGGTACCAGAACCTTGTTTTCGGTATTGCGAGGCTCGTTCTACTCGCTATGGGCTATCATCCGCAGGAGATTGCGGCATTGGAACTATCTGATGCGTATCTTGTGAATTTCAACCTGGTGCCACTGATTGCATTGACGGTTGCGACACCGAAGTTATTGATGAAGAAGCGACTGGAGATACTCGCAGCTGGCGTACCGATATTATTATTCATACATGTGCTGGATATCGTGGTGCGATTCCCGATGTACATATACCATTCCGAGCTTGCGAAGCTGATTTACGCGGCGATAGGTGTTGCATGGATGGCAGTGCCCTTCATCATCTGGGTCGCGATTGCGCTCTCGTTCCGGAAGTCCCGGTGAGTTTCTTTATGCCGTCTATCAGCCCATGAGCGTAGTTTATACACCCAAATGCCGTGAAGAGATCGCCCTTCTCCAGATAATATTTCGCATCTTCGTAATACGCTCTCGCAAGCTCCACCACTTCGGAATCCTCAATGTCGCTTATATTCGCCTCAAAGAGCGTTATGTCCTTCCTTATGCGTTCCTCTTCACACATGTTTTATGCTATTCTAACTTCTGGTATATTAATGCCAGAAAGAATCCGAAAACGGGATGGCAGGATAGTAGAATTCGATCGAGATAAGATAACCACTGCGATTTATAAGGCGATATCGAGTGTGGGAGAGATCGAGGATGCGAAGAGCCTCGCGGAGAAACTCTCGAGGCGTGTGGTGGAGGAGCTGAAGGGTGAGCGTATACCGTCGGTAGAGGATGTGCAGGATGTTGTCGAACGAGTGCTGATAAGAGCCGGACTCGATAAGGTTGCAAAAGCGTATATACTGTACAGACAGCGTCGCGCGGATATTCGAGAATTGAAGAGCCTGATGGGTGTGAAGGACGATATAAAACTCTCTGTGAATGCCGTGCATGTATTGAAAAACAGATACCTGCTGAGGAACGAACGTGGAGAGGTAGTGGAGACCCCGGGACAGATGTTGAAACGCGTTGCGAGTGCGATAGCCAATGTGGAACGTCGCTATGGCTGCAGTAGTGAGGAAGTAGAAACGATAGAACGTGCATTTCTCAGGATGATGTGGGATCTCGAGTTCCTGCCGAACAGTCCCACATTGATGAATGCAGGTACAGAGCTCGGGCAGCTCGCCGCGTGTTTCGTGCTACCGATAGAAGATTCGATGGTGAGTATATTCGATGCGGTGAAGAATGCGGCATTGATACATCAGTCGGGCGGAGGTACCGGTTTCTCGTTCTCGCGGTTGAGACCAAGAGGCGATGTGGTACAGTCAACGGGCGGTATTGCATCAGGACCGGTATCGTTCATGCGGGTGTTCGATATCGCGACCGAGGTGATAAAGCAGGGAGGTAAACGCAGAGGTGCGAATATGGGTATACTGCGTGCTGATCATCCAGATATACTGGAATTTATACGTGCGAAGGATGGTGGTGGATTCTCAAATTTTAACACTTCGGTTGCAGCGACCGACGATTTTATGCACGCAGTGGAACGAGATGCTGATTACGGACTTGTGAATCCGCGAACGGGCGAAGAGGTGAAACGAATAAGTGCACGTGCGATCTTTAAAGAGCTCGTAACATATGCGTGGAAGATCGGCGATCCCGGTATCATATTCATAGACGAGATCAACCGTCACAACCCCACGCCCACTGTTGGAGAGATAGAGGCGACGAATCCATGTGGTGAACAGCCCCTTCTGCCCTATGAATCGTGTAATCTGGGATCGATAGACGTGTCTAAATTTGTCAGAAAGGGTGAGATCGACTGGCAACGGCTTGGAGCGCGAATAAGGGTCTGTGTTCGGTTCCTTGATGATGTTATCGATGCGAACCGGTATCCACTGCCCGAGATAGAGGCGATGACACGCGCGAATCGCAAGATAGGGCTGGGTGTGATGGGTTTTGCGGAATTACTGATCAAGATGGGTATAGCATATGATACGAATGATGCGATAGCGCTCGGTGAGCAGCTTATGCGGTTCGTTACCGATGAGGCACGACGGTATTCCGCGGAACTCGGTGATGAACGGGGATCGTTTCCCAATTTTGAGCAGAGTATATGGCGGCGGCGATACGATTCTTTGCGTAATGCCACGGTGACAACGATTGCACCAACGGGTACGATCGGTATAATTGCGAATTGCTCGTCGGGAATAGAGCCTTTATTTGCTGTTGCGTTTGTGAGGAACGTAATGGGCGGGATGCTGGAGATAAACCCTGTATTTGAAACGATAGCGAAGGCTCGCGGGTTTTATTCGCGTGAATTGATGCTGAAGGTGGTTAAACACGGTACAATAAGGGATATAGAGGGTATCCCGGGAGATGTAAAGAAGCTCTTTGTTACTGCGCTCGAGATAGAACCGGAATGGCATGTACGTATGCAGGCAGCGTTCCAGAGATACACAGATAACGCGGTCTCGAAGACGGTTAATCTACGCAATGACGCGACGTGTGATGATGTAGAACGAGTGTTCTTGATGGCGTACAGGTTGAGATGTAAGGGTGTTACTGTTTATCGTTACGGTTGTAAGGAGGGGGTACTCTCACCAGGCGTACCGGGTCTGACAATCGATGAGTACGTGAAGGCGGATCCGGAGTATATGGGCGTGTGCAAGGTGTGCTCTGTGTGAACAACGTGCGGGGGGTGGGATTCGAACCCACGTATCCCTCCGGAACAGGATCTTAAGTCCTGCGCCTTTGTCCTGCTCGGCTACCCCCGCTTCCTATTCCAGCTCGTCGCTCATTGTTACCCAGAAATGATATTCGGATAGTTCTATCGTCTCCGCTTTCTCCCTGTTCTCTTTTGCCTTCTCATCATCTCCAATGAGCTCGTACACCTGTGCCAGGTTGCGATACGTTCTCGCACCGAAATCAATGAGGTATCGACTGAGGTTCAGTGCCTCCTCAAACAGTTCTATCGCTTTCTCATATTCGCCAAGCTCGGCATATGCTATCCCACAGCCATTGTATGCTTTAGCCAGATGCGTGAGTCTCTTCTCGGTCTCTATTATCGACTCAAATATCTTTATCGCCTGCTCGTACTTATGCATGCTGAGGTACTCGTTACCCACGTCTATCATCATCCCGGGATCTCTGAAAGGAGTCTCTTCACTCTCTTCCTCTACCTGCATAAGATATATTAGGGAAACCTCACTTTAAATAACTTTCCGCTATCCCGATAAAGCCATGTTTTTGAGCATATAATTGCTGCAATTAAGTAACCAGCCGCGATTCAAATTAAGTAACCAGCCGCGATTCAAGCATGCACTATCGGGCGAGTAACAGACCGTCAGGTGGCGGTTGACTCAGTTAATTCCTCCTCTATTCTCAGCAGCTGGTTGTATTTGCATGTTCGTTCACTCCTTGCGGGAGCGCCGGTCTTTATGATCGCAGCATTTATTGCAACAGCGAAATCGGCGATGAACGCGTCTTCTGTCTCTCCCGACCTGTGACTGACAACGCACCTATAGCCGTTCTCCTGCGCGAGTCGTGCTGTGTCTATCGTCTCTGTTACACTGCCCACCTGATTCAACTTGAGTAGAACGGCATTTGCCGCTTTTAGCTCTATACCCCGCTGCAACCGCCTCACATTCGTCACGAAAAGGTCGTCACCTACGATTATCTTCTCTGGCATCTTCGCCGTCAAGGTACTGAATAACGAGAACGATTCCTCTTCAAATGGGTCCTCTATCAGTTCTATCGGGTAGCTGTCAACAAGCGTCTGATAAAAATCGATCATCTCTTCTCCTTCCCGTTCCATACCGTCTATCCGGTATTTTCCAGTTGTGGCATCGAAGAAAGAAGAAGCAGCAGCATCTATGCCGAGCTTTATCTCATTCTCGGTATAGCCCGCTTCTTCTATCGCCGTTATTATAGCATCCAGAGGCTCCTCTGTTCGCGTCATCGGTGGCGCATAGCCGCCCTCGTCACCCACATTCGTCGCTATTGCACCATAGCGCTGTTTCAGCACCTCTTTCAGTACATGGTATGTCTCCACACCCGCTCTCAAATTATCACCATATCGGTGAAAACCGGACGGCAATATGAGGAATTCCTGGATGCTCAGTTCGTTACCGGCATGTTTACCGCCGTTTATCACGTTCATCATCGGTATCGGGAGCATAGGTGACTGCCCGCCAAGTACATCCTCGGCGATATAGCGGAATAGTGGCTTGTTTAACGAGTTCGCAGCAGCACGACATACCGCCATGGACGTACCGACAATGGCATTTGCACCCAATCGTGACTTGTTATCCGTCCCGTCCAGCACAATCAGTTGCCTGTCTATATTCGCCTGGTCGAGTACGTCAATACCAACGAGTGCGTTCCTTATCTCTGTGTTGACCATCTCAACCGCGTTGAGTACGCCTTTGCCACCAAACCTCGCAGGATCGCCATCCCGTTTCTCCCACGCCTCTTTTTTGCCCGTCGATGCACCAGAAGGTACACTCGCACGTCCAGATCCATGCTCTGTATACACTTCTACCTCTACCGTTGGATTACCACGTGAATCTAAAATCTCTCTGCCTTTTACTTCTGTTATCTTTATCATGGTTCACTATCTAAATGCATTGTACTACAACAAGTAAATTTTGGGCTAACAAGTAAACCCCGGGTTACAACTCTAACCGCAGCGATTTTATGAAAACTACGACTCTATGCCTGGCTCTTCAATAACCGTACCTCTTTACCCACTTTTCGGGGCACTATCTCCAGTTCGGCGTTACGGAATCTAAACTTCAATTCTTTACCCTGATACAGGTAATCAAGGAATAACGCGAGTGCTGCTATCTCAGAATGCGGTTGGTTACCCACCGCGATGTTCCAATCGGCGAGTTCGTATACGTCAGCCGGAACCTTCTCCGCACCGACAATGACCATTATGCGATCCGATGTTTCCCGTACCTCATCGATAACATCGAGGATGTTCTGACCATACATCGTGAGATGACATACTTTACCCCCGCCTCGCTTCCATCGCGCTATCGCATCTCGCCAATTTACGCCCATCTCGATGTAGAAATCACCGCCCCATCGTTTCGTTACTTCTGTTATGCTTCGTTCTACGGTCTTATCCTCCGTGGTAAGCAACATACCATTTGCGCCTAATGCTCGTGCAACCAGCCCGACATGCGTTGTAACCCGTTTATCACGCTCCGGTCTATGCCCCAACCGCAATACTACGATCTCCATCCACCATATTATTGGGTATTTTATGATATTCAAACGTGATGAAATCTGCGTGTTATAATGATCAACCTCTTCTTCAGTCTTCCACAATGATCGTCGCCTCTTCTTCAGCAGAATCAATCGGGTATATTTATTTATGTAAATTTCGTATAATGAGGCAGGGATAACGGATGGCAAAAAGGGAGAGCCTGTTGAGCGATGTGCGGGTGATCGTGTTGTTGGTCTTCGTTTTAGCTTCGCTCATCCCCATTTATGTTTATCCACCGCCACCGCCCGGTGCCGGTCTCAACGGCAATCTCCAATATGGTCTGGACCTCGTTGGGGGCTCTTCATTACAATTGAAATTGAATGGCACTCTTGTCGGTATCGATGCGCCCGACTCTGTAAATGTGACACAGATCGTCACTTACCTCAGTGATGCGCTGGATGCCGAAGTTCGCCCTTACAATACCTCTAAAGGTACAGTTAGGTACGAGATAAGGCGAAGCGTTACGAAGGAGCAGTTGATGGAGGTTCTGAAGGGCATAAATGCCACAATAGCGAAGAAGCCAGATGGTGAACTGGACTTTGAGGAAGGAGTGACACGTGAGACACGCGATGAGACTCGACGGATAATAGAGACGAAGTTGAATATGCTGGGGCTGGCGAGTACAACGGTGAGAACCGCGGGCAATAATCTACTTATCATCGATCTTGCGGGTATAGACATAAAGACTGCGGAATCGCTGGTGGGCAGACCCGGCAGGTTCGAGATACGGATACAGACCAATGGCACGGGTGGACAGATACATAAGGGAGATACTCTCAGTGAGATTGCGAACTTCACCGAGCATGTGGTCTATGGACAGGAGGGCATAAGAAGCGTGCGGATGGTGCCACAGAGGCGGAGTGAAAGTGAGAACGCGCCGTGGGGTGCACCATTTACGCTTACTGATAAGGGAGCCAATGCAATTCGCGATGCTGCGATAAAGTATCATGCAGTGGACGATCCCGAGAATCACGAGCTGGTCATGTTACTCGATGATATCGTGGTTTACAGTGGACCACTTGCACCACAACTTGCGGAAGAATTGCGGACAGAACCGGTCTACAGTCTGATAGCCGAGACAGGTTCGGGTGACGATGGCTTAAAGAAAGCGAAAGAACTGATAATACACCTGAAAGCGGGTGCTTTACCGGTAAATGTACAGGTGGTGGGTTCTGGAGAGGTCCCGGCATATCTGGGTGCAAGATTCAAGATGGGTGCGGCTGTCGCAGCGTTACTCGCGCTCATATCCGTTACGCTTGTAGTTGCTCTCAGGTATAGAGAGAAGCGGATAATACTGCCCATGTTCTTCGGACTGCTCAGCGAGATAATACTGATACTGGGACTGGTTGCTGCTATAAACTGGTTCACGATAGTTATAATGGGTGTCATCCTGCTGGTACTATTCACAGGGGCGTTTCTGAAATGGTGGAATTATTCCGTAACCGACCTTACCGTTGGCGTATTTGCATTGCTGATTGTATCCGCGTTTGTATTATCAGCCGGCAAATGGCAGCTGGATCTGCCGAGTATTGCAGGTATAATCGCAGTAATCGGTACCGGTGTGGATCAGATGGTGATAATAACAGATGAAGTGCTATCGGGCGGTAAATCGGCAACCATGTATCAAAAACGTATATCATTCGCATACAGCATAATATTCGCATCTGCAGCAACGACCATCGTTGCAATGCTCGCACTGGCATTTATGGCGCTCGGAACACTGAGAAGCCTCGCAATCATAACCATAATTGGTCTCTTGATTGGTATATTCATCACGAGACCCGCGTACGCGAGGATTATAGAGCTGGTACTTTAAATTTGCATGAATATCAGGTAACGGTAAAGAACGATTTCTTTTACTTTACCTGTAATATCAATAAGTTCGGTGCTTTCCCGCGTCCTTATTTCTATTCTCTCCATGTTATGACCTATTTACTAAGAAA
>JAODGH010000051.1:23738-24532 GCA_025464325.1 Methanosarcinales archaeon
CCAGCCTGTCCAGCCGATATTCAAGTGACGCGGTGAGTGAGTGTGCCCTGCCCTGCTCGCGGTCATCCCCGGGGAGTTTCGCTGCTCCTGTCTGTAAGTCGGCTAACAGCTCATCAGGCTCAATTCGCGCCAGCACCGGCAGGATCACCTGTATTGCCAGCGGGTTTCCTTGAAGATAATTCAGTAGTTTGTCGTATGGCTTGAGTTTACGACGGTCTATACCTGCCCGGTCCAGAACTCTTCCTGCCAGCTCCATTGCATCCCTTTGACTCAGTCCGCGCAGAGTTATAAGCTGATAGCATCTACCAAGCCATTCTTCATCTCTCCTGCTGGTGATGATGACCTTTGTTGCCCCACCGCGCAATGCCCGCAGGAAAGCCTTAAGTTCCTCCTGTTCTTCTTCCCTCCACGCAGATGGTGTTCCTCTCGGGAATCCTGCCACCGGCTCGAAATTGTCCCAGATCAATAGACACGGCACCTGACGCAGTATTTCCTTTGCCAGTTCACGGCGCTGAGCGGAATCCAGGAGATGCCATTCAATGCCAGTTTGAGCTTTGATCACATCCCTGAATACTTCGCCGATCTGGTTACAAACATGGTCAAGAGTAGTGTAAGATTCAAAGGAGAAGAAGAATACTGGACCGTCAAGAGCGCCTGTCTCCGCCCACCACCTGGCAAATCCTACCGCGGTTGTTGTCTTACCAACTCCTGCCATCGCCTGTAGAAGGACTATCTTAACTAATTGTATACTAACAGGGGTGCACTTCATCTCAAATACTTTCATCCATAAATAC
>JAODGH010000026.1:0-11714 GCA_025464325.1 Methanosarcinales archaeon
ACCAGAGCTGCGATCGCAGTGGCTATGATGGCAGTTATTACCCATCCCATGAACCGTTTTATATGTACTTAGGCTATTAATACTTATGTATTTATCTCTGTCTAATCGCCATTCACGAGTGCGCGTACCTTCGCCAGGTTCTCAGCGTCTCCTCTTCTCGCGTCGATCGGCGTTTCGAGTATCATTGGCAACTTCCTTATGTGCTGGTCTGATAGAATCACCCGGAAACCGTCTTCGCCTATATAGCCAAGACCGATATGCTCATGCCGGTCCAGTCGCGAATTGAAATCCCCCTTTGAATCGTTCAGATGCACCAGCTTGAGATGATTAAGCCCGATAATAGCGTCAAAATGGCGGATCGTTGTTTTCAAACCCTCTTCAGTTCGCAGTTCGTAACCGGCGGCGAAAGCGTGGCAGGTGTCAAAACATATGCCTATACGGTCTTTGTACTCTATACGCTCGAATATGTACTTTATGTCCTCAAATGTGCTACCCATACTGTTCTTTGTTCCTGCGGTGTTCTCCAGCAGCAGCATTACCTCGTTATCCACCTTATGGAACGCCGTGTTTATTGCTTCAATCACACGTAAGAACCCTCCTGCTTTGCCATAACCGCGGTGACTGCCGAGATGGGTGACGAGATAAGGGACCTGTAATGCCCCGCAGCGACGCAGTTCCTCTATGAGTGAGTCCACCGAGCGTTTATAGATACCGTCATCCGGTGCCGCGAGATTCGGCAGGTATGGCATGTGAACCACCGCCGGGAATAGCCCCGATCGATCGAGTTTATTGATGAACAGTTCGATTTCTCTGGTATTAAGTGCCCGGTAGTGCCAGCCGCGAGGGTTACGTGAGAATATCTGGAAGGTATCGCAGCTTTTCTCTATTGCACGATCCACCGCCTTATCGATGGAGCCCGCTATTGAAACATGAACGCCTACACGCATTATTTATGATTGCAACGACAAGTAGATAAACGGAATAATGCTAACCAAAGAGGAAGGTAAACTGGGCTTGAAACTTGCGAGAGCAGCGATAGAGACGTATCTGGCAGAGGGGGTAAAGATAAAGCCATGGGAGGATCTACCGCCAGTATTTGATGAGAAACGGGGTGTATTTGTCACGTTAAACAAGCACAGCGTTTTACGTGGCTGTATTGGTTATTCCTACCCAGTATTCAAACTGAAAGAAGCGATAATAGATGCTGCGATTTCTGCTGCGGTAAACGATCCCCGATTCCCACCGGTGAGGCGAGAGGAGCTGGATGACATAACTATCGAATTGACTGTATTAACAACGCCACAGGTACTGAAAGTGAAGCCAAAAGATCTGCCGAAGCATATAGAGGTGGGCAAACACGGATTGATAGTGAAGAGAGGCGTATACCAGGGGCTACTGTTGCCTCAGGTCGCTACCGAGTATAACTGGACAGCCGAAGAATTTTTGTGTGAGACATGCTGGAAGGCGGGTTTACCGCAGGATGCATGGCTGGATGAGAGCACGGAAGTGAGCATATTTGAGGGTCAGATATTTAACGAGACGGAGGAGGTGTGAAAGATGGCGGAAAGCAAGATAGAGATTGAGATAGACCGATACAAATGCGGTTATTGTGGCGCATGTGCAACGATCTGTCCAACGGAAGCGATAAATCTCATTGGCATGTGGGTGGAGCTGAAAGCCGAGGAATGCACGGGGTGTAAAGCATGTGTGAATATATGCCCGGTAGGTGCTTTGAGCACCAAACCGCATTAAGCGGTGATAACATCATGTAATACCGAAGCCACAGTCGTCAGCTCCTTTTGGCTTATCACGAGCGGTGGCACGAGTCGTATCACTCGTTCGGCGGTGCAATTCACCAACACGCGGCGTTCCAGCGCCTTTGCCGCTATGTCCGCGCATGGTTTGTTCAGTTCAATCCCGATCATAAGCCCTCTGCCCCGGATCTCCTTCACCACCGTTCCATCCAGATCCTGCAATAGCGTCATGAGATGGGTACCGAGTTCTCTCGAATGCGTGACAAGCTCCTCTGATTCTATCACGCGTATAGAAGCAAGTGCGGCACTGCATGCGAGCGGGTTACCACCAAAGGTCGATGCGTGCTCACCTGCTTTGAATTCTAACCCCTCTCGCGCAAGTATTGCCCCGATCGGGAAACCAGCGCCAAGTGCTTTCGCTAACGTCATTATGTCGGGTTCCACAGATTCGTGATCCTTACCGAACCACCTACCCGTGCGTCCAAAACCGGTCTGTATCTCATCAAGGATCAATAATACTTTTTTATCCGTACATATGTCCCTTACCGCCTTTAGATACCCGTCTGGCGGTATCACAACCCCATTCTCGCCCTGAATGGGCTCCAGTACGACCGCAGCGGTATCGTCACCTATCGCATCATCTATCGCATCAGCATCGCCGTAACGGACAAACTTCACATTCTTCAGTAACAAAGGCGTAAACGCAGATCTGAACTTATGACCCGATGTCAGGCTGAGTGCACCGATAGTTCTACCATGGAAACTCCCTTCTGCCGCGATAAAGCCCCCTTTGCCGGTTGTTCTTGTTGCGAGCTTCAACGCCGCTTCCACACTCTCTGCACCGGAATTACAGAAGAACACTTTGGACATGCCCGTAAGCTGAACCAATTTCTCGGCGAGTTCCACCTGTGGCACTGTGTAATAAAGGTTGGAGACATGCATGAGCTTATCAACCTGCTCTTTTATCGCCTGTACCACCATCGGGTGGCTATATCCGACAGCATTTACCGCTATACCGCCAACACAATCTATATACTCGTTACCCGTGAGATCCCGTAGTATCGCGCCTTTACCCTCTGTCAGCACCACGTGTGGTCTCGTGTAGGTCGGCATAATGAACTTCTTCTCTTTATCGATGATCTCGTCCAGCGAGTATGACTGCGTCATCCGGTTCATTCACTCACTCCTGCATCAGACGGTTCACGGCGTTAATATACGCCTCTACCGACGCCAGTACGATATCTTCGCGTACACCACGCGCCGTAACCAGTCGATCTCCCCGCTCCACACCGACAATCACCTCCGCAAGTGCATCGGAACCGCCGGATATTGCTTCTATCCTGAAATCCTTCAGTTTCAGGTCACCGCCTATCTCACCACGTATTACATCCTGAATCGCGCGAATAGCGGCATCTACGGGTCCTATACCCATTTGCGCGCTTTTGCATTCTTTGTTTCTAACGATGGCTTTCAACGATGCTGTTGGTATCACGTTATTGCCGGTCATCACCGATAGTTCCTTCAATACCACCGCCCGCTCGTACTTCGAGACCTCGCCTGTAACCACCTCCGCGATTGAATACAGATCATCGTCCGTGACCTTCTTACCACTTGCACTGAGCTCTTTCACACGTTCCAGGATCTCTTCCACCTGCTCACGTGAGGGTGTCATACCAACCTCTGCCAGCTTCTTCTCGATCGAATGTCGCCCGGTATGCGTGCCCAGTACGATTCTTCTCCGGTGTCCGACCATTTCTGGCGTCATTATTCCGGGCTCGAAGGTATCACTCCGTTTTATCACACCGTGTGCATGTATACCCGACTCGTGAGAGAATGCATTCTCGCCTACTATCGGTTGCGTGACCGGTATCTGAACCCCCGATAAGCGTTCCACCAGCTTCGCTGTCTCAAATAGATATCTGGTCTTTATCCTCGTTTTCAGTCCGTATATGGCATTCAGACCCATAACCGTCTCGGCAAGGTCGGCATTGCCCGCTCTCTCGCCCAGACTGTTAACCGATACTTGAACCTGAGAAGCGCCAGCTTTTACCGCTGCTAACGTATTCGCCACCGCCAGCCCGAAGTCATTGTGACAATGTATGCTTATCGGTATCTTCACCGTTCTGTATACCGCCCCTACAAGTTCATAGATACCAAACGGCTCCGCTACACCCACGGTATCCGGTACATTCACAATATCAGCACCTGCCTCTTCCGCTACCCTGTACAGATCCAGGAGAAACGGCAGGTCCGTTCGCGTCGCATCCATTGCAGAGAACATACACTCGAATCCGTGGCTCTTAACGTACCGTGTCATCGCATAGGTCTGTTCCTTCACCGCATCCTCACTCATACCCGTAGTATGCTCCCGCTGTATCTTCGAGCTGGGTACGAATATGTGTATCATGTCAACATCACAATCGATACATGCGTCAATATCCTCGGTCCTGAGT
Organism: Methanosarcinales archaeon; assembly: GCA_025464325.1. Taxonomy (GTDB): domain Archaea; phylum Halobacteriota; class Syntropharchaeia; order Alkanophagales; family Methanospirareceae; genus G60ANME1. The sequence goes on from JAODGH010000026.1 coordinate 4,208, forward strand.
CTCGCGAGACCGCATATACGCGCAGAGAGACCAAGGTCGGAGATACTTTTCACCGCTTCTTTATCCTTCTTCGAACTGATGGGGAATCCTGCTTCTATAATATCCACACCCAGTTTATCCAGCTGTCGAGCAATAGCCTCCTTCTGTGATCTCGTAAACGATATCCCAGGCGTCTGCTCACCATCACGCAATGTGGTATCAAAGACTTCTATAACCCGCTCCTTCGCATCCTGCATTGAGCTCATCTCTCTTCTCTATCAGACATTAAGACTTAAGGTTGCTCTTAATATTTTATTTTATCCATCCCCTTTTTAAAAATCGAGCTGAGTATGGAGAAGAAGATAAAGGTGGGTGTATTGGGCGCTACGGGTAGCGTGGGGCAGAGGTTTGTTCAGCTTCTGGACGGGCATCCATGGTTTGAACTCGGTGCACTCTTCGCTTCCGAACGAAGTGCAGGTAAGAAGTATCATGAGGCAGCCAGATGGTTTCTACCATATGAGATGCCCGAAGCAGCTGCTGATATGGTCGTACGGTCTATAAATGACATAAAGGACGATGAAGAACTCGCAATTATGTTCTCCGCACTGCCGGGATCGGTGGCTAAGGATGTGGAACGCAGGTGTGCACAGGCAGGTTATTGTGTCGCGAGTAATGTATCGGTGCATCGTATGGAGGACGACGTGCCTCTGGTCATTCCTGAGGTTAACTCAGACCATCTGGCTATGATCAAGAGGCAGAAATCCGAACGTAACTGGAACGGGTTCATCGTCACCAACCCAAACTGCTCTACCATCGTACTGGCATTGAGTCTTAAGCCATTGATGCAATTTGGCATCGAAGAAGTACGGGTAGCCACGATGCAGGCGGTATCCGGTGCCGGGTATGCGGGTGTACCGTCAATGGCGATCCTGGACAATATCATACCCTTCATCGATCGAGAGGAGGATAAGATGCAGAGCGAACCTCAGAAAATACTCGGTACGCTGGATGCGGACCTGCGAGTAAGAGAGGCTGCGTTCACCGTATGCGCATCATGTCATCGTGTACCCGTAATGGATGGGCATACCGAAGCGGTCTGGGTGAAGTTCGAGGAGAATGTGAGTGAATCGACCATAAAAGAAGCTTTTAAGAGCTTCCACAGTGATCTGAAAACGCCATTTGCACCAGAGAAGCCGGTGATACTGCGAGAAGAGAAGGACAGACCACAACCAAAATTGGACCGCGATGCTTGTCGGGGCATGGCTATATCGGTCGGACGAATACGTGCCGGTAAGATGAAGAATGAGATAAAGTACATCGCTCAGGGTCATAACACGGTAAGAGGCGCCGCAGGTGCGTCAATATTGAATGCAGAAGTGATGCTGGAACGGGGCTATATATAGCAAGATATAACGGCTTTATTCACCCGGACAAAAATCGTGATGGGCAGACAAATCTCTCTCTTTGTATAAGAAAGAAGCCGATGGTGAGTCAGTCAATAGCCACAGAAGTATTAAGATACGCTCATGGCTTCTATCAATCTGTCCCGCAGCTCTACGGCATCCCCGCCTGTATCTTTGCTGATCGCTTTCACCTCGTCCGCTATAACCGGCTCTCCTGCGCTCTCCCGTATCCAGCGTTCAAAATCGCCACGTTTCAGATAATCCCTCAGGCAGGTCAGCCTATCCGCGGGCATACGTTTCAGATGGTTGCACAGCCCTTTTAAACTCCATACTTCGGTACCTTCAAATATGAACGGATACTCCGCTTCCTTTATGTTCGACCGCAATCGAGCATCAAAATCATGAATTATCGAGAATAAAGTTACGAATGCATCATAGGGCTTATCGAAATGGGAGAAATAACTGTGCACCTCGCCGGAAGCGCCTCCTTTGGTGAACATGTAGTAGAGATGATCGCTGATACCAAGATAGCGCCATATCGTCAGGTATTCATCACTCGCCTCCTTAACGTATCGTTCGAGCCATCTCAAATACTCATAACATGCCCACTGCATCGTATTGCCAATGAAACATGATGTATCCTTCTGTACATCCGCCCATGACGTGGTCTCCAGATTCCTGACGTCTATCGTACCGATCGGTATATACTTCTGTACAACCTGCGATGGCGTTAAGAACTCCATATTATGCCGTAGTACCGCATCTGGCAGTTCCCGTAAGAACTCGAATATACCCGTGTCTTCCCAGTGGTGCTCACCGAAAGTCTCATAGTCGAGGAACAGGTTTATGCACTGCCCGTCAGCCGCAGCGAGCCATGAAGCGTACCTGGACGCGGTCAATGGGTAACCCTTCCAGCTCTTTAGCGAGAATCGGAAACCTATATCGTCCGTAAGCTGGTAGTTCCTCAGTAATACCCTCAGATTCTTGCAGCCTATCGGCTTATAGACATAGTTCGGCGACCGTCCGTTCAGTATTCTCTCCACACCCTCGGCAAAGATGCCATTATACCCCATCTGCTCCGCCAGTTTTGCCATCCTGTTGTTATACAGCAGTTCGGTATTCTCAAAGAATACAGGCTCATAGCCTATCAAATCCCGCATCTGTTCCTTATGTAGTTGCACCTGTTCGATGAATTCTGCTTCATCTTCATAGAGCCCTACCAGCGAATGATAATACGTCTGATCAAGAAACTCCACTCTGCCCGTAGCCGCAAACTGACGGAAATCCTCCAGAATCGCCTCACCATCGCCATAACGCTCACACTGCTCCACAAACACACCCGATATGCTATACGCCACCCGGAAATCAAATTCGTCTATCAAGTTGAGAATGATCTCATTTGTGGGACGGTAGCACTTCCTTGCCACCTTCTCGAATATCGCCCTGTCCTTATCTGTCGCGAAGTAGTAATCGAACAAATCGTTCACCTTCCTGTTGAACTGCTTCTTGCACCAGAAGAAGTCTTTCCTCAACCTGAACGGCTGATGTACCTCAAAAACAAGTGTCAAACTCTTATTTACCATTTCCTGCTCCTCTGAATGTTTTATCTGTTAGCAAATAAAATTACCGATCGATTATTATTCCCGCTAATTTACTGTATCCAGTTATTCCACCGGATAGCGGCTTTTCATCTCTGGAATGGTATCAAAGACCGCGTTATTAACCTTACACTAAATCTTCATACTCTCTATCAGCATCTTACCCCGTTCCGTAAGGCGGTAATATGTCGTCTTACCGCGTTCTATCTTCTCCACAACACCCTGCTCCACCAGCGAATTCGAGACATCGAATCGCGTACCCATCCCGCGTAGCCCACCGAGAACGTTTGTTGGATCGATCCCGGTATTACGCGCGATCTCCGCGGGATACGAAGCATGCGGATATATCTTATAAAGGTACATCAGTATCTCTGTTCTGACCCGACTTCTCCTGAGAGAACGTATAATCTCCTCAAAACCCGGCTCATCCTCGCGCATTACTCCTCTTTCCTTAGTAGTCTTTCAATCACATCCGCCAGATTCTTTATGGTAAACGGCTTCCATAGATACCCGTCAGCGCCTGCTTCCAGTGCCATCTTCTCCTGTTCCGGTGTGCCCAGTGCGGTGATTACAAGTATCCGTGCGTTTGGATCATACTTCTTTATCTCCTTTATCGCCTGAATTCCATCCATCTCCTCCATCACAAGGTCCATCGTTACAAGATCAGGTCGCAGTTTCTTGTACTTCTCCACCGCTTCTCTTCCATTAACGGCATAACCCGCCACTTCGTACCTATCGCCTTCCACCTCAAACATCTCCGTGAGCATCTCTCTCATATATGCCGCATCCTCTACAATCAGTATTCGCTTCTTCTCCACCATATGAATCACCTTCCCTTCTGCTCTTTCGGCAATGTGAAGTAGAATTTAGAACCTTTCCCTACCTCACTCGTAGCCCATACAACCCCTCCGTGCAACTTCACATATTCCTTAACAATGGATAAACCCAGTCCAAGACTACCCGATTTGCGTGTCAGTGAGGTGTCGACCATATAAAACCGCTCAAATATCTTCGTCAGATGCTCCTTCGGTATCCCGATTCCGGTATCTGAAACGCAGGCACATATGTCTTTACCTCTGTCCTCCACCATCACCTCTATCCGCCCACCTTCCGGTGTATATTTTATCGCATTTGAGATCAGGTTGCTAAAAATAGCTATTACCTTCGGTCTGTCTGCCTGAATCATTATATCGGGTACGTCAGAACACAACTGCAGCTTCTTATCGCCTGCCTCGGGCTCAAAGCTCTTGATCACTTCATGTACCACGTCCCTGATATTGAACTCGCAAAAAGTCAACTCTACCTTATTACCATCAATTCGGGCGAGTTCCAGCATACGATTGATCATCTTCTCAAGCTCTTTTGCACATCGTTCTATATTAACGATGTATCTTCTACCACGTTCATCGGATATTAGACGCTCAAGCAGACTCGCGTATCCCACTATCGGTGCCAGTGGTGACCTCATTTCGTGATATGCAACGTTAAGAAAATCTCGTTTCATTTTGTCCAGCTCAGCGAGCTTTTCACAGGTCTCCCGCAGCTCTTTCTCCTTCTCCTTTAACGCTGTTATGTCGAGCAGGGATGCAATGCACCTCTTTGTAGCAGGAATACGCTCGAAGCAGGCATTCACGTATTTTATCGTACCATCGCGACTGCGGAACTTGAAAGCGCAGCAAGCAGGAGCCAAATATTTCTGACGTTCTTTAAAATATTCCATTACTTTCTTACGATCCTCAACGGCGACGAAATCCAGCCACTTCTTACCCTGTAGCTCTTCTCGTTTATAACCACTCAACGATTCAAACTCCCTGTTTACAAGCGAAATCCCACCTCCTCGCTCAATTACACACAACGCGGTGAGCGCATACTCGAAGATCACCCGGTAGAACTCTTCTGCAGCCTGTAAATTATCCTGCGCACGTACAAACCTCTCACGTACAAGTCCAATGGCATATGCTACAGCTATGAACATCCCCACCCTTACCATTGCCTCTAAAAGCAACTCTATCGGGAGATGAACGAACAGAACTGCTGTGAGGATATGAGTGATGCCGAGGAAAAGAGCTACATAAACTGCTTTTTTCATATACCATACCCCGGCTAAGATGAGGGGTAGATAGAAGACATGGGTATAGACCCGCGCTTCACTACGATAATAAGAGAAATAAACAGATAGGGCTACACACGCCAGTACAAGCAGAACCAGTATAACAAATTTGTAATTCAAACTATCTTCTTCTGTTATCACCCGGTAATCCCGCATTTTTCTTTGTACAATATCATATTGATGACCATACTATTAATTATCATGGAAAAGTTATAGGATATAGAGATTTTCCAAAAACCCTCTTTGTTGCACCAACCAGATATCCAGTAGAACCGTCCGAATTGCAAAATAGAAAGTATTATAAGCTATTAGCAGCATATGAATAGGTATCAGTAATGCAGTCGTTAATCCATTACGCAATCAATGAGGAGTATGCAAAGGCACGTATTGAACCACTCATCGTAGCGTTGATAACAGGAGCAGGAAATGCGACAGACCGAGTATAGAGGCGACAGACCGAATATAGATAAGATCGTTATGATAAAAAGATGCTAATGCTGTGGTACGGGCTATCCATCAGACCCCGAGCTTGAACGGCAGGTGACCGACAGAATCTCTTTACGTATTGAAACAACAACCGCATCGGTACACGATTCTTACAATATCTATCCGGTTCTTTCATCGAGAAATAAGTGGTTTTTAGTAGGAGGTAGCGGGGTAAGTGTGGCGCTACCGGCGCATTAGGGGACGTGTGTGAGAAGGGGAAAGGTGATGTTTTTGGAAAATGCTCAAATAAACATTCTGATCATAAAATAACGGATTCTGGAAAACCGCTATAGCGTTTTTATGCAGTTAGAGGCGCATAACATACGACTATCCCCATACGCTCATGTGTCCGTACACCGCGTATATCGGAACATTTAAATCGTAGTTCCTGCTTTCCTTAATTATATAGGTGGTTCACTCCCCGGAAGTTACGCGAATCGAGCGCAAATAAGGAAGGGGTTTTATGATCGGAACGACAGACGGAGCAAAAAAGAAAATCATAAACTGGCTTAAGAAGGTAGAGAAAGTAATTAGAGAACACACAAATATTAGTATTGATAGTATTGAAATTACCCCTGCGATTGTTCTTCTTGGGATAATCAGTATCTCTCTTGGTAAAGCTAAAATAACACGCGCGAGTGAATGGAACGAAAGCGACCGGGAAGAGCTTGCTAAGTTTTTACACACTCACGGGGTGGGTATATCATTAGAAGAGTTTAAGAGCATTCTCAAAGAGGAGATCAGTAGAATACCGGAGGAAACACAGAACACCATACTGAGCGAACTGGATAATATTAAAGACCTGATCACTAAATACATACAGATAGAAAACCCGTTAATACCATTAAAGGAGTTTGAAATAAGAGCGGAAATTGCTCCATTACTGGAATACAGAACTTTTATAGGCAGGGAAGCGGAACTCAAGAAGCTTCATGAATTTCTGTCCGGGGAGAATAAAGTATGCCTCATTACCGGAGAAGGCGGATCTGGTAAAACGAGATTAGCCATAGAATTCGCAAGGCAGGTAGCAGGAGATAACCGGGCGGTGTATTTTATTAATCGTGATATAGACTTTAAAGAGCGAGCAATCTCAACTGCGCTAAACTGCGAGAACGTCTTGCTTATTTTAGATGAAGCATCAAGGTATCATGATAGAAATAAGATTGCGGGTTTTGTAAATAATTACAGGGATATAAACATAAAACTTCTGCTTATTGACAGACCCGCTTTCAGGGCGATAATTAAACACGAACTGGATGAAAGATACGTACCTGCACAGTATTTCGATATAGGAAAAGGAGATATCATCGCCTTTTTAAAGACATACTTCACAATTGAGGGAGATGTTGCAAATAGGATAGCAGAAGAGTCAAGAGGCAATTTTGTGGTTGCTATACTTCTCGCAGAGCTTTACCGTGAGAAGGGGATAGTGAGGGGCGAGAGAGAAGCCATAGAACACCGGATAGCGAAGTATATAGGGGATATAAAGAAGAAAGAGGGCATAGCAGAAGACAAAATTAAAGATACTCTCTATTTATTATCGCTTATTACACCAATAAAGTGGAACGAAGATCGCAAAATCCTTGAGGAGTGCATGGAATACCTGCCGGAATATGAATTTCAACATTTAAGAAGTATCATCGGTTTGGCAGGTAGAGAGATTAATTTCTTCTTATTGCGGGCTGATGAGAAGTATATCTTTAGATACGATATAATCGGGGATTATCTCCTATCGCAGTTCATAAACACAAAAGAAGAACTTTTTCTGCATGTAATAAAACAATTACTCGCTTACATGCCGCTCAGAATATCTTACAATGTTTTCGTGATTCCCCGATTCTTTAGAGAAGAGTTAAATACGGTGAATCAAATACTCAGCGCGATATGGGATGAATTAAATAATATAAGAGGGCATACGCCCGAGTTTTTTT
>JAODGH010000026.1:11951-32510 GCA_025464325.1 Methanosarcinales archaeon
TTAATTCTATATATCATTACGAAAGTTCTGGCAGGGCTGATAAGATTGATTATAACGATATGCTTTTACTCTACAAACTAAGATTTGACCTACCGGATGACGCAAATAGAGAGAATTGGACAAAAATAATAGAAGATTGGTTTATGAAAGCCACCCGGGATAAGATAGAGGAGGTGTATAATGATGACAACTATTTTGGTGAGTTTATAAACATGCTGAAGTCCGATATTGAACCCACCGAATTGGTAGTGTTGATGAACAGGATAAGCGATAGTTTGGAGATACAGATACAGAGGAGACTATGGTCGGTATTGCAATTATAGTGAGTAGTGAGTGCACCTTACCATGGCACTGATTTCATACCCAGCTTAAAGCCGATATAATTCGTGAGCAGGTGCAGTATCGGCGTAATGATGACGACAGTCAGAATTACATCCATGGAGAAGTTACGGATGAACCATTCACGTGCGAAGCAAAAAAGAAGCAACCACGCACCTGCAACGAAATCCAGCTGGTCCAGTACAGGCACAGGAGCTCCGCTCTTCAGTCCAAATCGCCGTTTCAGAAAGCTACCGGCGAGGTCGCCCAATATTGCGCCAAACGATAATGCGAGCAATACCGTAATAAACTGCGGGAAATAGCCAAAAGAGCCGCTATAGAGCTGCTGTAGCAAGCCACAGAGTATGCCTGCGGAACAACCACCGAACAGTCCCTCGTAGGTCTTGCCCGCACCAAGTACACGGTTCTTACCCAGATGCAACCCGTGGTCCATCGGTCTCTTACCGCCAGATAAGACCGCACTCGCATTCGTTATGTACGCGGGAAGCATAAGCCATACAGCAGTCCAGACAGTAGTCGCAGTTATGAACATAAGGAAATGCCGGGGGCGGGGTTCGAACCCGCGACTTCGGCATTATGAGTGCCGCGCCCTAACCAGCTAGGCCACCCCGGCTTTTAACTCCCGCCTCAGATCACCGATCACCGCGACGCGTTCCGCAACCGCATCATGCTGATGGATACTCTCCTCGTTTATCTGCTTTATCGTAACGATAGCATCATCCGGTAGTTCCGGGAAAGTTTCCACTACCCGCTTCGCCATCTCACGAACACAATCCTCGACGAACATCGGCTTCTTATGGGCTAACTCTACAACTTCCGCCTCATCCCGACGTTTCAATATCTCGTACGTCTTTGCACTCATCGAACGCTCTATTATCTTTATTATCTTCTCAATCGGTATTTTTACTTTATTATCCACCTCAATCTTAATTATCCCTTTACCACGCTGATTATGCGTGGGCATTGGTATCGCATTTAGAAGTAGCTCTATATACTCATGGCTTAGTCCCTTCGCCTCTAACGCCTCCACCGCTCGCTCTTTCAGCAACTCCTGTGCACACGGGCAGGTAGTTATTCCCACCACTTCCGCACCCACTATTTTCCTTATTCTGATATTGGAAGTGCCACGGTACGCCCTCGCTTCCGCGAGGATGATTGTGGGCTCCTGGCACTGGATATTCATTATCGGTGTCTTCCTCTTCAGCATGTATTCGCTCTTCATGCCCACCTCGGCGGTGGTAGCATATTCGTGCAGCATTAATAACCGTTTTGCAACCTCACAGCAAAGCTCTTCAACCTCGTATGTCGGTGTACTTATCGCTTCCTCCAGCACCTCATACATCGCCTCAAAATTCCTCGACAGGTTCGCGCCCTTCATATCACTCGGCAGATCTACAAAGAGGTGAAAATCTGATATGAGAATGATAGGTCTCTTACTCCCTGATCTTGCTACTTCCACCAGCTTCTTGACGTTCTTCACGCCCACCCGTGTCAGATTTATCCTTATGTCCGGAGTGCAAGCCTGCACATCTGGTAATCCTGCGGTCATTTGTACTGCACCCTTAACTTCTTAGCCATATTATCTTATAAAAGATGAGAGATTAGCCCTGCTGCAGATACATGCATGATACTAACTTTTAATACCTGACATTCTGGTATAAAGTTATAATATAATAAGATAAGCCGCTGTGGCTTAGGGGTAGAGCGGCTGACTCGTAATCAGCAGGTCGTGGGTTCAAATCCCACCAGCGGCTTTTAATGCAAGAGGAAAGCGTTCTGAAGAAGGAGGATAACTTCAGTGTATGGTACAATGAGATACTGAAACGGGCGAAGATACTGGATGTGCGGTATCCCGTGAAGGGTGTCTATGTCTGGTACCCATATGGGCTAAAACTCAGGAATCTGATCTACGGTATTCTGCGCACTCTGATGGATGATGAGCATGAAGAAGTGCTGTTCCCGCTTCTTATACGACGAGATGAGCTATTGAAGGAGAAGGAGCACATAAAAGGGTTTGAAGAAGAGGTGTTCTGGGTCACTCATGGCGGTACTACGGAACTGGATGTGCCGCTGGCTCTACGCCCCACATCAGAAACCGCGATGTATCCTATATTTAAAGTCTGGATACGATCGCATAGAGACCTGCCCATACGCGTATATCAGATTGTCAACACCTTCAGATACGAGACGAAACATACACGCCCCCTGATACGGCTACGTGAGATAACTTCCTTTAAAGAGGCGCATACGGCACATGCAAGCAGAGAAGAAGCTGAAACACAGATAAATAAGGCGATCGCGATATACCGTAATTTCTTTGATCAGCTCGCGGTGCCATACGTGATAACGAAACGCCCCGACTGGGACAAATTCCCGGGTGCTGAGTACACCATTGCATTTGATACACTCATGCCAGATGGCAGGACGATGCAAATTGCAACGCTCCATATGCTCGGTGAGAACTTTGCTCATACGTTTGACATCAGATACGAAGCAGAAGATGGGTCCTCCAGGTTCGTCAATCAGACCTGTTATGGCATATCAGAGAGATGCGTGGCTGCAGTTATCGCCATACACGGCGACGATCGCGGGCTGGTCTTACCGCCCCGGGTGGCACCCATCCAGGTAGTTATCGTGCCCATCATATTCAGTTCAACCGGGGACACGCCGTCGGAGAAGGTGAAAGAAGCCTGTAATGCTATTTATAATGAGCTGAAAGGCGCAGGTATAAGGGTGTTCCTGGATGACTCTCCCGATAGACCGGGAGCCAAATACTATTACTGGGAGATGAAAGGTGTACCGCTCAGGATAGAGCTGGGTCCACGCGATCTGACTAACGTTAGCTGTACATTCGTACGACGCGATAATTTCGCTAAGAGACAGGTACCGCTTAACACGGTTGTACAGTCGGTAAATAAGACTCTGGACGATATACAGCACTGTTTACATGCACGAGCGATGCAAAAATTGAAGATCTGTGCTATAAATGGGGATACCGAGCCGAAAGACGCAATACGAGAAGGGATAATCGCACTACCGCTGTGTGATAACGAGAGCTGCGGTAAGAAGCTGGAAGAATCTATCGGTGCGAATGTGCTGGGCGAGGTGCTGTATGCGGCAGCACATCGTGCCCGCAGAAATGCCTGCGCCATCTGCGCACGTGAGGGTGAGGATGTACTGGTTGCTCGTACCTATTAAAAAACCATCTGTTTCGGTAAAAAGGGAAAAGTTTAAAACAGCATGGTAGAAATCATCACCCGATGAGTCGTAGTAGGGGCAGTCCTGGAGTTCGCTACATAAGTGGTGTGATAAAGAACGTTCGTAACGTGAATAAGCGAGAATTTCAAGCGTTCTACGAGGATCTGTTCGATGCCGATTGTATAATCCTCGTCGGAGAGGGACGGTCTCAAAGCGCACTATACATAGGCATGGGGCAGATGGATAAGGTGGTACGAACAATGGTAGACATAGATTTCCCGGGCAGGAACATACTGGAGGCAGCGCCTGTACTCGAGAAGAAACACGACAAGATAGTGCTACTTGTCAATTCAGGAAGTGGAGAAACCGCAACGCCGAAGATAGTGGTCAGGCAACTATCTGAATATATAGAGCGTACGGGTACATCAAAATTCACCATCGATGTCGTCGTATCCAATCCTAACTCATCAATAGGGCGGATAAGGGAGAAGGAATACGGACACATGGTAGAGCTCAAGGGCAGGGAAAAGAAACCAAATTCGACTAATGCATTTTTCAAACACGGGATAATGAACGACGTATACGAACTGGGCTCCTTGCTCCTGTTCCAGAAGACAAAAGAGGCAATAAATGAATATGCCGATTACCGTGCTGTGTTTGACAAGATAGACGAGGAATCGAAGGTGATAACGAAGATGGTGAAGGAGTTCGTCAATTCTGATATTTACTGGGATACAATCGACAGGCTGGAGACAAGAAGCCGGATCACTCTTGGCGGACTGGGACCCGCGAGGAACGTGGCTAAGATGACCGCGATACGGTTACAACACGTTAAACGTGCAATTGGCGACGAGGCGTATTTATCCGGCCCTTTCGCACCGAAACCGCGAGCGGGTGACATATTACTACTGATCTCGTGGTCTGGCGAGACAGAACCGCTTCTGGGCTGGTGTAAGGAGCATAAGAATTTCGGTGGCTACGTCTATTCTGTCGTTGGCAACGAATCAGTCCTGGCACGTGAGACAAAGAGCTTTGTCATACCCTCATCACCCGTTGAGTTCTACGAACGCGCCACGTTTGCACTCAGTCCTTTGCCCATGCACCTGGTCGAGCGATTGAACCAGCGGGGGTTGAAATTGCCGGAATACATCATGGAATGGTGGCATTCGGTGGACCAGTAACCGCGCGATGGCGCCGTTGTGGGTTCTGTGAATTTATACAAAAGATGCAAATGTCATGAAAATACTGAGTGGTGGTGAATTAATCTGATTCGTGTTATTAGATAAAAAAAATCCACCCGTAGCAAGTCTTAAGAGACTTTTAAGCCATAATATGATCGGGAAATATGGCTCGAAAGGAGATTGTTGAGAGAATAGAGCGTTTGAAGCGCAGGAAAAATGCGATTATATTCGCACATAACTATGCGAGACCGGAAGTGGTTGATATAGCAGATGTCGTTGGAGGCTCATCCACACTGATAATGGCAGCGCGTGAAACGAGTGCAGATATGATAATAGTGGGCGGCGTAGATTTTATGGCGGAGACCGTAGCGATACTCAACCCCGATAAGAAAGTTATTCTCCCGGACAGGAGTGCGATATGCCCGATGGCGCAACAATTGCTCAAGAGAGATTTACGTAAAGCTAAGCGCGAGAATCCCGATGCCGAGATACTGCTCTATATGAACACATATGCCGAAACAAAGGCACTTGCAGACTGCATATGTACTTCGGATAATGCCGTCCACATATCGGAGAATATGGACGGAGGATCACCATTGTTATTTGGTCCTGACCGGGGTCTGGTGTATTATGTCAGTAAGCGGACGACGAAGAGGATTATACCCGTACCAGAATACGGATTTTGCCCCGTACACTGCCAGATAGCGCTCGAAGACATCTTAACCGCGAAGGAGGCACATCCGGGGGTCAAGGTGGTGGGGCATCCCGAATGCACACCCGCAGTACAGGATCAAATGGATTACATAGGCTCGACGAGCGAGATAGTGAAATATTGCAGGGATTCCGAAGACACAGAGTTCCTGGTAGCAGCAGAGGTGGGGCTATTGCACATGCTCAAGAAGGTAGCAAAGGAGAAGACGTTCCACATAATCTCTAACACCACAGTCTGCCCAATGTTGAAGATACCAACACTGATGAAGATAGAAGAGGCGTTAGATAGAGAGAAGTATAGGATAACCGTACCCAAAGAAATCGCAGCGAAGGCAAGAGCACCCATAGAACGGATGTTAGAACTGGCGCCTCGCGCAATATAAGTTCTTTCTCTCTTTTTTTGAACCCGATTTTTATTAGGATTTTATCATATTTTTTATCCATGCTTTTTCTTCCTTTTTATCTTCGCCCTGCACATTAATATTAGGTGAAGAAATGTTCGAGCGGCTGAAGAAGAAGCTACGGTCGTTTACAGATACCGTATCAAAGACGATCGAAGAGAAGATAGTAGAGAAGGGTAAGGCGGCTATTAGTGGCGAGACGATACTGGATGAAGGCGACGTGAAGACGCCTCTCGAAGAGCTGGAGCTCGCGCTACTGGAGAGTGACACGGCATTAGCCGTAGTAGAAGAGCTCATTCCCCGTGTGAAGGCTAACTTAATAGGTAAGAAAGTGAGTAGAAGGGAGGACACACATGAGATAGTTACAGATGCGTTGAAAGAGGCATTACTGGAGATATTATCATGTAATAATTTTGATTTTGACGAGTTCGTCGAATCGAGCGATAAACCGGTGAACATCACTTTCGTTGGCATCAACGGAACAGGCAAGACAACGACGATAGCGAAGATAGCGAAGCGGTTGTTTGATGCCGGATATTCGGTCGTTATCGCATCTGCGGACACTTATCGGGCTGGTGCGACCGAACAGATAGAAGAACACGCGTCACGACTGGGTCTGAAGGTGATAAAGCATCAGTACGGTGCGGACCCCGCAGCAGTCGTCTATGATGCTGTGAAATACGCTAAAGCGAACCATAAAGATGTGGTTCTTGCCGATACTGCGGGACGAATGCATACATCGGTGAATCTGATGGAGCAGTTGAGGAAGATATGCCGGGTGACGAAGCCGGACATGGTACTATTTGTGGATGAGGCGATCGCGGGAAATGACGCGGTAGAGCGAGCAAAGCGATTCGATGAGCTCATAGGTATCGACGCTTCCATACTGACGAAAGTGGATATGGACGTCAAAGGAGGAGCTGCTATTTCCATTGCTTATTCTACCTCAAAGCCCATAATATTTATGGGTACAGGTCAGGGATATGATGACCTGGAGAAATTTGATCCGAAGAAATTTGTTGAGCGGTTGATAGGAAGTTGAGGGGGTGAACATAAAAATATGACTCCGGAAGAATACAGGACACTGGTATTGAAGCTGATAGCGAAAGAGGATGTGAGGACGTTGTTGGGGCTGGTCTATCTCTTGAAGGAGTATTCTTCAGAGGATGCACTTATAAGGAACTTCAGTGCGCTTCGCGGTGATGGTGAGTGCAGGATGCTATTGAAAGCATTGAGGCGACGGAGGATACTGGGCAGGGGTCCTTTTGATGAGTTTATACCCCGTCCGGGTTATGAATCGGTCTTTGATGAGGTCGTTTCCGACTTTATACCGGCTTCACCACCGATATCCGAATATCTCACGAACGCGATAAAAAGCGGTGACGAAGCAACGATAAAGATGATCGAATTGCTCCTGAAACTGACCATACATGGCATTGCTGGCTACACGCAGTACAGGCTGTTAGAGGAGGAGATATCAGAACAGTTCTCTCCTTCGGTCTTCCATGCGCTGGAGCATCGATTTATAGCTGATAAGCTCTGCGTTTACGGTGAGAGACGGGGGCATGAGTTCCTCTGTCTGTACAATCAAAGTGTGGATGAGCTTGGACGTGCAAGGGAGATATTGAGGGACAGAAAGCAGAAGGAACTCTTCGGGATGCCGGTTGTTAAAAGGGTGGACGATACGATCAGATCGCTCGCGGGCTTATCAAAGCGAGAGCCAAAAGAATGGAAAGAGATCGTTGCAGCCTGGGCGGCGATGCCAGAGAGCGATATAGAGAAGCTCAGTGGTTACTTCAGCGGTTTCAAGATGGATGAAGATTTCCTGTTTATCACCGGTGACATGCTCATAGACCGCGATACGCTCTACTTCGTCATCACCGATAGACTGACCAGGTATGATGTGAGGGAGTGGCGAACTGATCCGGTGGTATTCATAGTATCGGAACTGCCGGCATGGATAGATAAGCCGAAGTTGAAACTGGTCTTCAACGATGCATATCCGAAATTATCAGACCGCAAAATCGCTATTGCACGCCCCGACGAGGTAGCATACGCGAACTTCAACCAGGAACTCCTGACTCGATTCCTCGCACGACTGGGTATTGAGGAGATCCGGACATTATCGCTATGAATGCCGGATCATTCGCTTATCGACGACTCTTTCGGGGATTATCATCTCCACGCCGGTAGTGAAACTTTTTATACGCTCTATGAACTTCTTCTTTAATTTACCCACCAGTGCATGCTCCAGTACATCCTCTATCGTGAGTACCGGTACTATCTTGACCTTATCCTTGTAATGCTCCTCAATGAGTACGTCATTGAGATTCGACTGAGGGATCAGTACTTCTTTGATACCAGCCTGAGCAGCTGCTTCTATCTTCTGCGTTATGCCTCCCACGGGCAGCACATCGCCACGTACGGATAATGAGCCGGTCATAGCTATGCTCTGATCGACCGGTATATTCTCAAGCGAGGAGATGACAGCGGTAGCAACAGAAATGCTCGCCGAATCGCCTTCTACGCCCTCATACGTGCCTACAAACTGGATATGTACATCCCTCTTGGATATATCCTTGCCCGTGAATTTCTTGAATACCGCCGATACATTCTGTACAGCCTCCTGAGCTATCTCCTGCAACCTGCCGGTGGCAATCACTCTACCTTCTTCCCTCGACTGCGCGGGTGTCACCTCTGCGATTATCGGCAGGACCACACCTGTATCACCAACAACGGCAAGACCATTCACCCTGCCTATCTCGTAACCCTCGGTCTTGAACAGCTTGTAATCCTTACGCTGTTCCAGATATTCATCTGCCACCTGCTGCTCCACCGATTTTGCCATCTTCTTCGCCTTTAGTACATGCTCACCGGTAACATAGTTCGCACCTTCTGCACGCGCGACATCACCAGCCACGCGCACAAGACCACCGAGATCTCGAAGTATAAGAGTGAGATGCCCTTTCCTGCCCGCTCGTCTTCTTGCTTCCCTTATTATCTCCGCGATACCGGTCCTGTCGTAATGTGGTATTTTACGATCTTTCCTCACTTCCTGCGCGATGAACCTGACAAGCTTACGTCTGTTCTCTATCGTATCCTCCATTGTATCCTTCATGTATACTTCATACCCGTTACCTTTGATCCTTGATCGAAGAGCGGGATGCATACCTGCTATCGCATCCAGGTTACCCGCAGCGACCATGATGAAATCACAGGGCACTGGCTCAGTCTTCACCATTGCGCCCGAACTGCGCTCTGATTGACCAGTTATCGGGAATTCCTTCTCCTGCATCGCGGTAAGCAGATTCTGCTGCGATTCGACCCTGAGGGTGTTTATCTCATCAATGAAGAGCACGCCTTTGTGCGCTTTGTGTATGGCACCTGGCTCCACCCGATCGTGTGCCGGCGTCTCCAGACCACCCGACTGGTAAGGATCATGCCTGACGTCCCCGAGCAGAGCACCGGAATGTGCACCCGTGGCATCAATAAACGGTGCAGTCTCACGTCCGTAATTGGATACCAGCAACTTGGGCATCAACGCTTCTTCCTTCGGCATCATCCAGCGGAATACCAGCAGAACAACAGCGGCGGCGATAACAGACCAGAAGAATGTACTTATGTCACCGCCAGGTTGTAGCGAGTAGAAGAGACCGACGCCAATGATGAGGAAGAAAGTGAACATCAGGAAGAAATTCCGCGTTTGAACGCGCCTCTGCACCTCCTGTTTCTGTGCATCCACTATCTCTTTACCCTTTCCTTTGGGTACAACCCGTATCTTCGGTGTGTTCTTATCCTCCGGATTCGGATATACGAGAATATCCTGTAGCTCCTCCTTCGGTAGTAGCTCCGCCATACCGTTCGCCAGCATGGACTTGCCCGTACCAGGAGTGCCGATCAGCATGACGTGTCGCCTCTGTTTCGCAGCCTTTCTTATCACTTCCACTGCATGCTCCTGCCCCAGCACCTGATCGATCAGCAACTTCGGTACTTCTACCTCTGCCGTTGTCTGAACATCTATACCGGCAAGGAGGTCTTCCGTATCTAACAATTCATGTTCATGCATCTTTTCTCTTTTTGCTTTCTGATTATATATTTGAATGTGAGAGATAAAAATTTCCTTTTATTTGCTCATATAACTTTGTATATATTCTGGTTCGTATAAGCCCTTAACGATTAATAACGGAGCTTATCGGGGCGCGACCGAAGAATATAATTTCTACTGTTATATCACAATCTATGATGCAATGAAGCGGATATTTCATCTCGCGGACACGCACATAGGGTATACCGCTTACAGGCGTATAGAAGAGGAAAGCGGGTTGAACCAGCGAGAAGTGGACACCTACGATGCATTCCGGCAGTTTATCGATTTCGCAATCAATGAGAAGCCTGATGCGGTATTACATGCAGGTGACCTTTTTGATTCAGTCCGCCCGACTAATCGCGCCATATCTTTCGCGTTACGCCAGATACTGAGGCTGAGCGAAGCGGGGATACCTTTTGTTGTCATTTCGGGCAATCACGAATCACCAAGATTGAAGGAGACCGGCAGTGTATTCAGCCTGTTCGAGCACATCCCGGGTGTACATGCGGTATACGAGGGCGGATACGAGACCGTTGAACTTGATGACATGATTATTCATGCGGTTCCACATTGCGATGACATAGAGCACGAGAAGGACAGGATAGAGCCTGTAAAAGACCACATTAATATAGCGATGCTACACGCCAGCATCCAGGTTGATGGCAAACCTGTGTTCGTGATGGGCGATCTGAACGAGCAGGTGGTCAGCATTGATAACCTTACGGGGCTTGACTACATCGCACTGGGACATTACCACCGATATACGAAAGTGCGGGGCGATGCGTATTATGCGGGTTCCACGGAGCGATTCAGTTTCGGTGAGGTAGGAGAGGAGAAGGGTTTCATAGAGCTAAGGATGCATGATGACGGTACCAGAGAAGTGATATTTCACCCGTTGCGGATACGAGATATGGTGGATCTGGACCCGGTCGTATGTGAAGGGCTCGATGCACAAATGATAAAGCGAGCGATAAAAAACCGTATAATCGAATGCAAGCCCGATAATAAGGTGGTTCGGTTACGGGTTCTGGGAATACCTCTTCATGTGTATCACTCACTCGATTTCGATGAAATAAAGCGTTTGACCAGGCATGCGGTACATTTTGAATTGAAGTACGAATTCACTCGCGAGGAGGCTTTCTCTACACTCAATACGAGCTCGTTACGCTCGTTACGCAGCGAATTCGAGAATTTTATCGATAAATACACAACCAATTTGCAGATAGACCATAAACGGCTGAAGGAGCTGGGGTTGGAGTATATGCGTGATTGGGAACAGGGGGATTAGTCGGTTCAGGGATAACACCGTGATGCTGTAGCATGAGCATGGGTAAGTTATAAAATGAATCGGTATTTATATAGCAAGAGGAGGGGAATCACTGAACTGAAATGTTAGAAGTATTGCTGGACCCGGACGGGTTTTTCGAATCTATGAAGAGCAAAAGTATTAATCTGAAGCTACCCGCACTCATCGTACTGGTAAGTGGACTGATCGGTGGCATAACCACCTTTATGACAAGCAGCATGGTACTCCGGGCAATGTCCCCCACCCTATCATCAGAAGCGCGTATGATCCTGTCATACATGCCCATTGGAAGTGCTATTGCTGCTGTAGGCTTTTCGTTCGTCATCTGGCTAATTGTTGCCGTTATATTATTCGGGATATCGAGCATATTCAACGGCGAGGGTGAATTCAAACGCACACTGGAATTCGTTGGATACGGGTACATCCCGACGATAATCAATGGACTGATAAGCGCTGTTATTGTTTATCAGTTTATTACAACCACGCATATCCCCACGATATCGGACCCAATGGCGATTGCCAAACTGATGAAGACACCCATGATACAGATTTCTTCCGTGCTCGGTATGCTTTTCGTACTATGGAGTGCGAACATTTGGATTTTCGGGCTGAAGCATGCGAGGAATCTCTCGACCAGGAACGCTTTTATTACCGTTGCCATTCCCGTTGCCGCGTATATGCTGTATTCGATCTATAGCATGATGAGGATATAATAAATGCGCCGCCGCTCTCTATTGATGTTATTTGCACATGTATGTGTAGCTGCAGTGATAACGATATCAGTGATTTTAAGTGCGGCGGTAATGGAGCGCCCCTGCCTCGGTTCTGTACCGGAAAGTCAGAAGGCTGCGATTATGGTCACAGGCTATCAGATATACCCGGAGGTACTGATGCGTAATGATATAGGGACAGTAACAGTTACGGTAACAAATACAGAATCAGCCAGAAGTGTGCATATAAAGAATATACAGATGTTAAGTCGTGATCTCAAAGTATTGAGCGATCCATACTTCAATATCGGGCGATTGGGTCCCGGGGAGAGCTTAACAGTAACATTCAGCCTGAAAGCGAGCTGTACCGATGGTGTGCACTACCTGCGAGTACTGGTAGAGGGTGAAAACGCCCAGAACGTGCGGTATTCATTCCCGGTGATTGTAGATAGTTCACCGTTGACCATCGGTGTCATGGACTTTCCGGAAGATATTTTCACTGATGAACAGACGCGAATCAGACTCGTGGTTGGCAACCCACGGAGAAACACCGTCACGGGTGTGAGGATAATCTCAGAGGATGCGTGTGTGATACCAACAGAAGTATTCGTTGGTGCGCTATCCGCTGATGAGTCAGAGGCTGCAGATTTCAATTTCACACCACACCGTGAAGGCAACCATACACTCAACTTCAGGTTAGTGTTCAAAAACGGTGATAATAGCCATTCAACGGATTTGAGTGTACCCCTGAACGTAACGAGCGATAGAAAGAACGTGGAACTCGTTATTACGGGCATAGAAGTGGAACCACTTGCGGAACCGGGGGCGTATAAGATCACGGGCGATATAAACAATGCGGGCTTGAAGGAAGCGAAGGGCGTGGTTGTCAAGGTGGGGGAATCCGGGGATGTAGAAGCAATGTACCCATATAAATCCTATTTTGTGGGTCTGCTCAATACCGACGATTTCGGCAGTTTCGAGTTGAATGCGAAGATTAACGAGAATGTGACACAGGTGCCAGTTGTTATAGAATACAAAGACGAGTCAGGGAATCTATTCTCCAGAACCGAATACATCACGATAGAGAACTCTGAACTAACAGAGAGCGTTTCCGGTGAATTACCAGCTTCGATTATCGCCCTGCTCGTTGTTGTGGTGGTATCAGTAATTGCGGCGATTACGTATTCATGGAAGAGGAGATGAAGATAGTGGAGCTTAAAGAAGTGACAAAGGTCTACGAACTGCCCCGGGGAAGTGTCAAAGCACTTGATAACGTGAGTGTGAGCATAGAATCCGGCGAGTTCGTATCTGTAATGGGGCCTTCGGGCTCGGGTAAGACGACGTTGCTAAATATCATCGGGTGTCTGGATGTGCCCACGTATGGTCGAGTGGTTATAGGCGGCGAGAACATAAGTGGGCTGAGTGACGACCGGTTGACAGCACTGAGGCGCGATAAGATCGGGTTCGTATTTCAGCAGTTCAATCTCATACCCACACTTACAGCGCTGGAGAACATACAGTATCCTATGCGGTTGCGAGGAGCGCGAGACTACGAAGAACGTAGCAGGTGGCTTTTAAATGCCGTGGGGCTGGACGAGCAACTGGCTGAGAACAGACCGAATGAACTCTCCGGTGGAGAACAGCAGCGAGTGGCGATCGCACGTGCACTGGCAAATGAACCTGATATCATACTCGCAGATGAACCGACGGGTAATCTGGACTCGAAGACAAGTAAGAGCATCATGGAGCTGTTGAGAGCCACGAACGAGCGTGGAAAGACGGTCATCGTGGTGACACATGACGCTCAAGTCGCCGCGTATACGAGCAGAACACTCAGGATGATTGATGGACAGGTGCAGGAGTGACTTCGGGCGGTATAAATGGGCAGGAGTTGAATGAGAGCTATAAGGGAGAATGAAAGCCATAATATCCAGAGGTCATTTATATTAGATAATGGAGATGATAGGTAGAGGACCGATTGTTATACTAATCTGCGGCACACTTATTGCGGTGGGAGCGTTAGTTTATCTCTACAACCAGCCAGAGCACGCAGAGATCGGTAATACAAAGATAGACGTGGTAGTGACAATCCTGCCGGAAGCGGATTTTGTCAGGCATGTGGGTGGCGATCGCGTACGGGTCATAGTGATAGTACCGCCGGGTGTGAGTCCACATATTTATGAACCCCGACCCAGGCGATTGAAGCAGGTGAGTGACGCGGAGCTGTATTTCATGCTTGGATCGGGTATGAGGTTAGAGCAGAACCTGATCGCGAAAATAAAAGCAATCAATCCCGATATAAAAATAATCAATATCTCAGAAGGTATAACCCGCATAGACAATGACCCCCATATATGGACCGCACCCGCGAACGCAAAGCTCATGGTTGAGAATATATGTGATGCCCTCGTCCGGATAGACCCCGGGCATGCTGGATATTACATAAATAATGAGAAAGCCTATCTACGAGAGCTCGACGCACTGGACGCCTATTTCCACCGCAAGCTCGACCGGTTCAATAACCGTGTATTCATGATCTACCATCCCGCATTTGCATATCTGGCAGGACAGTATAATCTGACGCAGATAGCGGTTGAACGTAGTGGTAAAGAACCAACAGCAAAGGTTATTGAGGATTGCGTTGAACAGGCGAAACGATACAACCTGCGGTACGTATTCGTGGTGCCGCAATACAGGACCGTACAGTGTGATGCGATAGCGCGAGAGATAAGAGGCGAGATAGTGCCGATGGACCCATTACCCGCCAATTATACCGCCAATATGCGTCATATAGCCGATTTATTGGCAGATGAGTTTGCTGATTCATAGATAATTGATGCAGATAATGGAACTGAAGATCTCGGGGAGGGTAAGCCAAAGAGCAGATTTTTTAGGTTTCGATTGGTAATCCGAACTTATTTAGGGCAGGTTTTTTGTATACCTAATTAGATAGGAGATTTATAGAAGAATGGTGGAGAAGAGGTTGAGTGAGATAAAATCAGGTGATACAGGAGTGGTCACCCGCATAGAAGGTGATGGTGCACTGAGAAGGAGGATGATGGACATGGGCATTGTTAGAGGCGCGAAGATAGAGAAGGTGCGAGATGCACCGCTGGGTGACCCTGTTGAGTTCCTTCTGAGAGGCTATCATCTAACTTTACGCCGGGTTGAGGCAGAAAACGTATGGCTGGAGGTGGAAGAGTGATAAGCAGTAGTAAAATATCGGGAAACATCTTACCGCTGGCATTTGTCGGTGAGGGAGAAGAGTGTGAGGTGGTGGGGTTACAGGGCGGTAGAGGAATGGTCCAGCGTCTCTGCGATATGGGCTTCACACCGGGCACAGTAATAAGGGTTCTGGCATCCAATCCGCCGGGACCCATGCTTCTGGATGTCCGGAATACAAGAATAGCGCTGGGGCGAGGTGTAGCGATGAAGATAATGGTCAGTTTTAAGAAATAAGTGGAGATGATCACCGTAGCGCTGATAGGGAATCCAAACGTAGGCAAGACCGAGCTTTTTAATCGGCTCACAGGCTTGAAGCAGCATGTGGGTAACTGGCCGGGAGTGACAGTAGAGAAGAAGGTAGGGAAATGCCAGTATAAAGGCGAGGAGCTGGAGATTGTTGATTTACCCGGGACTTACAGTCTGACTGCACGTGCGATGGATGAGTTAATAGCACGCAACTACATAGTGGAAGACAAGCCGGATGTTGTGGTTGATATCGTTGATGGTACGAATCTGGAACGGAACCTGTATCTGACACTGCTTCTGCTGGAGCTGGAGGCGAACGTTGTGGTCGCTCTGAACCAGTGGGATATGGTGAACGAGCGGGGGATAGAGATAGATGTTGATAAGCTATCCAGTCTGCTGGGTGTGCCGGTGGTACCGACAGTTGCAACGACCGGAGAGGGACTGGAAGCATTGAAGGAAGCGATACTGACCGCAGCAAGGAACAAAGATAGGAGACGGAAGATAGTGATTGGCTATGGCGACGATCTGGAAGCACTTATAAAGAGGGTCAGGGACGTGATAGCGAAGGATACGGGTCTGGCACGCAAGTATCCACCGAGATGGCTTGCCATAAAGGCACTGGAACATGACGAGGAGGTATTGAAACGGTTGCAGGATAGCCCTTACTGGGATGAGATAAGGGGGGTGATACCAAATAAATGAATGAGTATTCTGGCGAGGATCTCGAAGTGGTATTTCCTGAGCGCAGATATGAGGCGATAGCGAAGATAATGGAGACTGCGGTTAGGGTACGGAAGGAGCGGAAATGGACGTTTACCGATATACTGGACCATGTATTTTTGCATCGTGTGTTAGGGATACCGATATTTCTCGCCCTGCTCTATGCGGTCTTCCAGTTCACATTCGCGATATCGGCGCCGTTCTCTGATATGATAGATTTGTCCTTCGGCTGGCTTGGTTCACTTGCCGGGGCGAATATATCGAACCCAATGCTCGCTTCTTTTGTTGCTGATGGTGTATGTGCGGGGTTAGGTTCGGTCCTGGTATTCATACCGCCGATATTCATCTTATTCTTCGCACTTGCGATTCTCGAAGACAGTGGTTATCTGGCGCGGGCTGCGTTTGTGATGGACCGGGCGATGTACAAATTGGGCTTACACGGGCGCTCGTTTATACCGCTGATAACGGGTTTTGGGTGCAATATACCGGCAATAATGGCAACCCGGAGCATAGAGAACGAGAATGACCGGATAATAACGATACTGGTGAACCCACTGATGAGCTGCAGTGCGCGATTGCCGGTTTACGTGCTGTTAGCGGGTGTTATATTCAGTACGAGCTATGTAGCGGGTGCGGCGGTATTCTCGATGTATGTGCTGGGGATAGCATTAGCCGTCATGTCGGCATTAGTATTCCGGAAGACACTGTTCAGAGGTAAACCTGCACCGTTTGTGCTTGAACTGCCGCGATATGCCGTACCGGGCTTGAAGAGCGTGACATTACACATGTGGGAACGAGGCAAGTGGTTCCTCATAAAGGCGGGTACTTTCATATTCGCTGTTGTGATAGTGGCATGGGCGCTTTCAACGTTCCCGTGGGCTGCTACAGCCGGAGGTGAGCTGATAGAGAACTCATATATCGCTATGTTCGGGCATGTAATAGAGCCACTGTTTCGACCGTTCGGCTGGAACTGGCAGTCGGCAGTTGCATTGTTCTTTGGATTCCTTGCGAAGGAGGCGGTGGTTGGGACATTTGGTGCTTTGCTCGGTGCAGAGGGCGAAGGAGTAAACATTGCTCTGGCGAATGCACACTGGTTCACGCCGCTGAGTGGTTTTGCATATATGGTCTTCGTACTGATATATTTCCCCTGTGTTGCTACAATAGGAGTAATGTTGAAGGAATTACGACCACGCTGGGTGCTATTTGCAGCAATGTACACATTGATACTGGCGTTTGTTGTGGCATCACTCGTGATGGCTATCGGGCACTTAGCGGGTTTAGCGTAGAATGAGGAGGTGATGATTAGATGCCGGATTTTGATACAGGAACGGGCAGGATAATGGCGATATACGCGATTGCACTCGGTATTGGGTATATACTGTCGGGAGTGATAGAGGTGTTCGGTGGTGCGGGTATGGTACCCGGAGATATCTTCGGTGGGCTCGCACTGTTTGTGATAGCAGCAACGTATATTACCGGCGTACCGGGACTGCTCAATGGTGAGCATGGAGGCTTATCGTTCCTGATGGGGGGGTTGTTACTGTCGGCGGTATTTGGTGTGTTGTATATTCTTGCGATTGGTGCAGATGGGCTGGAATACATCATTGGGGCTGCTGAGACATTATCGATCAGTATCAGACCAGAGATATGGCTGTTCCTGGTTTCGTTACCACTGGCGTATCAGGTGTGGAAGCTTACACGGGAGGTGACGTGGTAAAACCATCCAGGCGCCCACCCCACTATTTCCACTGGAGTGACTTGGTAGATGGCTGAAGGGATCAGGCGATTCACATGATGTTGCTATTTGTTGCGTTATGGGGACTGCACTCGAAGTTTTGATGTTACTGCAATACATTGATGACTTTTGGGGTGAAGACGCTCGGCGACAAAATTTTACGTGCCATCACGGAAACACCTCCTTTATCAGTGAAACTAACTTCAATACCCAAACTGACTTCTAATGTAGGTTAAAATAGAAAATCTTCATCTGTAAAAGTTTCTTCTTCAGTTGTTGTTTCAGTGTTATCTGACATGGTAATTCGTTTTATTTCTTCCATGAATTCAGGTACAAAATCTAAACCTTCTTCTAATGCTTTCTTTAACTCATCACTCACAATTTCATCATCCACTGCAACCACATGTTTGCCCCTGTACTTCTTTCTCTACATTAATCATTAAATTCTCCAGTTCCTTACTTACCATTCCCTCTCCTCATTTACGTCTCTGGATTTCATCTCTTCGTGCCTTCCCTATCACTCTGTGCAGTCTCTCTATACTCTTCTAACATCCTCACCACACGCTCATATACTCTTTTAGTCATGAACAAACTGCTTTTTCTATAGAGACTGTGTATGGCATCTTTAACTTGCTCATATTCGAAAATAGCCTCTCTATAAGCTCTAAAAATGATTCCAAGACTTCCATGGACCTCAGTATCATATAATTCACCAACTTCTCTCGCATCCCTGTCATCTGTTAAGAAGAGTTCATAATCTCTTGAAATACAGATAGCGATTGCTTCTGCTTCTCCAACTTCTATCCTGTATAAATCACATAACCTCTTAGCCAAAACCTTCTCATCTTCAGTAAGCTCTATTACCCCTATTTTAGATTCCCTTAACTCTTTTGAGCCAGGCTTTCCATACCGGACAACCTCATTATAAACAGCCTTTGGTACCACCACATGGAAAATCTCTATCGCATTGAAGCAGTTGATTTCGGAAAGATGAATGATCGGCCCGGCATTTAAGACCGCTCTTCTCTTATCTTCACTCATTTACCGTAAAGTCCCCATTCCGCATCCTTTAACAGGTTCTCTTCCACTGCGGAGTATCTCATCTCCTGTATCAATCTTCTGACAGCATCTCTGATCGCTTCATCCCTGTCTGCATAGAGACCCTCCTTTATCAATTTCTCCACTTCCTCCAGGAGTTTTGGTGTAAGTTTCGCCTCTATAATCTCCATTTTTATCGCCTCCTCATAAGATATGCAACCGCTAACAACCCCATAATCGCAAACATCGCTTCAAATTCCGGTATTCCTCGCTCTTCGCCTGTCGGTATAGTTGGCGCCCTACCAGGGGTCGCTATGAGAGGTAGAATTACCTCCATCTCTGGAGCATTTGACTGTATCTGATGGTAGTTTCCACCTGAATCCGCATAGATGGCTTCTGCCTGTGGCAGGATGAATTTGCCAGCATCTCTTGACTTAATTACATACTGGAATGCTCTTGACTCTCCGGGTTTAAGTTCTTTGTATTTTCCTGATGTCCGTCCTTTCACAAAATCAAAATCGTCTGGCAGGTGGTCTTTTACCTCAATGTCCCTTATTGCGGTAGTTCCAGTGTTTTCCACTGTTACAGTTACCGTAGTTTCCTGTCCTTGTTTTATTGGGTAAGGGATGGTGCTTTTGGTTAAAGTCAGAGCAGTGATTGCGCCTTCTCCTTCAAAGTATATTGTCTTCACCACAATTTTTGTGGATTTGATCTCGTTTATAGTTTTTGCAGGCAGATCTGGTATTGCCGATATGTATTCAGGACCGGTATGCTGGATAGTTACGGTATTCATCTTTCCTCTATTAACCATTTTTGTGACATCAAATTTGTATGTGTATGCGTTACCCTGGATAACCCGATATCCACTCTGAGCAACATTATTGGTAGTGAACTCAGCCTCCTTATAGTTTATAATACAACCATGTATAAATTTATCGCGTGATGGATAAGTCCTTGCAGATTATCATTCCAGTGCTTCTCTATCGCCATCTGCGGGGCAGCCAGAGTCAGTTTCGACGATATACTCCTGTCCAGGCTCCACCCTATGCATCTTCGACTGAAGAGATCCAGAATAGAATGACCGCCAGATAGATAAATTCCTCATGTAGCCGGATATATGTGATATCAGAAGCCCATACCTGATTCAATCTGCTATTCCGCTACTTTCACCAGGTCTGGATATGTCATGAGCGTAGGTGAAGAATCGGTGGTTCGCGGCTTAAATGTCTTTCTGACACAGAGGAGTTCTGACACAGAGGAGATTTTCTTCCCGCAAGAGCCTCAACACACGCTTGTGATTTACTGTAACTGTATAGCCGCGTCTCCGTAGTTCGGCTGTTATTCGCCTGTACCCATATGCGGGGAACTCCACAGCAACATTCTGGATCGCGTTTCTAACTCTGTTCTCACGCGATACCTGTGCAGGCGGTTTCCCGCTCTCGATCTCTCTAATTACACCAATTTTGAAATCCCGCGTGTATTTCCTCCTTTTCATCTCGCCCCCCATTTCTCATTTTTATTGTTTCTTAACCCGGTGTATACTTTTTAGGGGTGCACTCCAATATGTACTTCAATAATTCTTTATTTTGACTATCCATCATTTTCCACCTCCTTAAAGGCGGGCTTGGGCATTTCACTTAACGTTTTGGGCATATCCGAAGT
>JAODGH010000052.1:0-2562 GCA_025464325.1 Methanosarcinales archaeon
TATAACAGGCTCTTATCCGCAGATCTGGCATAATAGCACCTTAACAGTGTCAGGTGGCGAAATCACATGCACTGAATTCACAGATGCGAATGGGCGTGTTTACTATGACATGATACCGGCGATCGGGCTGTATGCTTGATGGTTTCACATTTTACTGCGGATGTTCTTTAATGCATTCATACCGTCTTCTGTGATTTTGATTTTGTAAGATGGCAAACCTGAAGCACTTTCGTCTCTCTCTATTCCGCTTATCTCAATAAAATTCAAAAGTTCGAGAAACTTGCAATTCTTCTTCACGGTGTTATAGTTCGTTCCAACAATCTTTGATAGCTGGTAATACGTATATACCTTTCTATCAGATAAAGCCTTCAGGATCTCTATTTTTCTTCTATCACTAATCAAAAGGTCTCTCATGTGCACTTTCTTGCCATGCACATGGATGGGCAGTAAAATTTTTAAGGTATAATGCATAATATGGTAGTGAACACTACAATTTTATGGTATGGCGGAAGAAATGGCAGAGGGGAGAGGCGTACCCGTGGCTCTATTGCTACTGATCATAGTAACGATATTGCCCCTCTTGGGTGTTATGAGAGGGGTCCAGGTAGTTGAGATTTCCTCGTGCTTAGCGGCGGATAATGAGGCTGAGCCATATATCAGATATTCTGTCTATTTCACTCCAGAGGATAGATGTGATCGTGAACTAATGGAACTAATAAACAGTGCGCGGTCAAATGTATATGCAGCACTTTTTGATATACAATTACAGGATGTGGCAAAGGCGTTTATTGATGCTTATCGCAGGGGTGTTGATGTACGTATCGTAATCGATAACAGCACTTCTAAAAATGAGAAATCACAATACCAATGGATAAAGGATTATGAGAAGGAGATTATAAAACCAAGCCGAAAAAGTGGTTTGATGCACAATAAATTTGTCATCATTGACAACAAAACCGTGTGGACTGGCTCGTATAATCCAACAGAACGCTCCACAAAGGGCTATAATAATGTGGTTGTGATTAATTCATCCACGAAACTTGTTGAGGATTATCTAATAGAGTTCAATGAGTTGTGGGGTCGTAAATGTATATTATTACCCGGTACGCGCGTTAAAGTGCACACCGGACTAGGAGAGGACAATTCATCCGATGTCTATTGGAACAGGAGAAGCAATGTTTGGAATGATGTAAGAGACACGGCATTCTTGAATGATAGTAATGGATTCCCAGTTGCGCGATATTCTTACCGTAAAGGTAGTAAACCTATAAAGTGGGTAAATGAGTCTGACTCCTATGAAGTAGACATCACTCATATAGAGCCAGAGGGAGATGATGAATGGGTTGAAATAGCAAATTATGGAGATAAAAGTATTGACCTTACCGATTGGACGCTCAGCGATGAGAAACACAATACATATTATTTCTCATCTGGCAATTTTGGTGCGAACTCTCCTGCGAATACTCCATATCCTGATTTTACCGTTGACGGTACAGAAATAGAGGTCTATTTTGCTCCTGAGGATCATGCTGCCGACAGGATAATAAAGGCAATTAAGACTGCCAATCACACCATCTATTTTGAATCGTACGTATTCACGCATTATGGAATTGAACAGGCGATAATTGAGAGAAATAAGACAGGTGTTGAAGTTAGAGGTATATTTGAGAGGAATATGAGAATACATAGTAAATTCACTTTTCAAAATATGAGTGGTGCTGGAATACGTGTAATCTGGGATAGAAGCCCGGAGCTTATGCACAATAAGGTCTTCATTATAGATGATAGGACGGTCATCACTGGCTCGTTTAACCCAAGCAAGGCGGCAGATACACGAAATGATGAGAATGTAATTATTATTCACAACGAAAGTATTGCTCATAAGTATGTTAATGAATTTAATAGGATGTGGTATGAATGGCTCCCGGTACACGCGCCTATATTGATAAACGAAGTTTATCCTAACCCAATAGCAAGGAATGACAAGTGTGAATTTATTGAACTATACAATCCAACCAGTAGTGCAGTAAATCTAACGGGGTGGTCCATAAGAGACAACGATATGCATTTATGTGATCTGTCCGGCATTATCCCAGCCCATGGCTTCTTTCTTATTGGGCGACCTGGTTACAATGATTATAAGGACGACCCCTCCTGGCCAGATGCAGACATGACGTCTTCACAGTTTCCAATAATGAATAATAACGGTGATGAGGTACGATTATACGACCCGCAGGGACATATGGTTGATACTGTTGGCTGGACTGCAGAAGCAGAATGGTACGAAGGCTTATATTTTACAGATAATCCCAAAGAGGGCGAGAGTCTTGAAAGGAAATGGAGTGGAGGGTATTGCAAGGATACGGATAATAACTCGATAGATTTCGTAATAAAGGATATACCCACACCAAAGAACTCCTCATTCTTAATGGCTGCTCCAATATTTGATACTGGTCCATCGGAAGACCCTTACCCGAGCATATCGGGCACGTTCATCGGTACGATCATACCTTCTACCAATATCAATGCAAGCAAGCTCTACACTTACCCCTGTGCAGGCAC
>JAODGH010000052.1:2679-11655 GCA_025464325.1 Methanosarcinales archaeon
CACATGCACTGAATTCACAGATGCGAACGGAAAAGTTTACAATGACTGGATACCCGCAATAAAGTTATTTTGAAACCAGATCCGGTATGATTAAAGGCGGTGTTTTTAAAGAATAGCTAAACGATACATCTATCATTCCTTCTGATGAGATGCTGAGCTATTTAATATTAGAGGATGTATGAGATAATCATGATAGAGAGAACTTTCCTGATGATAAAGCCCGAGGGTGTGGAACGGGGTCTGATAGGTGAGATAATAGGACGATTTGAACGGAGAGGGTTCAAAATTGTCGCGTTGAAACTGACAAAGATGACCCGAAAGCGTGCGGAGGAGCAGTACGAGGAGCACAGAGGTAAGGAGTTCTTCAACGATCTCATTTCCTATATCTGCTCTGGTCCTGTTGTCATGTTTGTAATCGAGGGTGAGGATGCGATAGCAACCGCGAGGGAGATGGCAGGTGCAACAGATCCGGGACAGGCTAAACCCGGTACCATAAGAGCGGATTATGGCATCGACGTACAGAGGAACGTGATACACGCATCCGATTCCCAGGAATCAGCGCGACGGGAGATAGCACTGCATTTTGGTGAACTTGTGTGATTATGAAACAGATAGCATTCTATGGTAAAGGTGGTGTTGGTAAGTCCACCGTCTCTTCTAATATCGCCGCTGCACTGGTTGAGCAGGGTATATCTGTGTTCGTGATTGGCTGTGATCCAAAACACGACTGTACAATGAATCTACGGGGCGATACCGAAATACCCACAATTCTCGACGTTCTGAGAGCCAAAGGCGTAGAACAGATGGGTCTTGATGAGCTGGTTTCGGGTAACGGAATAAAACTTGAGGAGATAATTTACGAGGGCTATGGCGGTGTTTATTGTGCCGAGTGTGGTGGACCGAAGCCTGGTTTCGGATGCGCTGGTCGGGGTGTTATCGTCGCGATAGACCTGCTTAAGCGGCTGCATATTTTCGAGACCCTGAACCCGGACGTGGTTATTTATGATGTACCGGGCGATGTGGTATGCGGTGGTTTCGCAATGCCGCTGCGCAAGGGACTCGCAGATGCCGTATATATAGTGACGTCAGCCGATTATCTTGCCATATACGCTGCAAATAACATCTGCCGTGGCATAAGTGAATTTGCCAACAAGGGTGGTTCGCCTCTCGGCGGGGTTATATATAATGTCCGGGGCATACTCGATGACGAGGGGATTGTGCGTGACTTTGCGAGCCGGGTGGGCTCATATGTCATCGGTTGCGTACCCAACTCCAATCAAATAGCAGAAGCAGAGATAGGAGGTCAGACAGTCATCGAGAAAGCACCGGCGAGCGATATTGCCAGCCTGTTCCGTGAACTTGCTCTCAGGATATACGAAAATACGGTGACCTCTGTACCCAATCCGCTATCATCCAGCGAGATGATTGCTTTTGGACGTGTAATCAAGGCGAAGACACGCGAGAGATACCTCAATAAGTGAATAGAATAAATAAAAAATAAAATAAAATAAATAAAGCCCAGCGTTCTGGTCATGCATAATCCAGCTGGGCATATACCTGCTTATCACGGAAGTGCTGCAGCGACATAGCGCCCGATGGGCAATAAGAAGCGCAACTACCACAGCCTATACAGCCATCACCGACCTTAGCAATACGCCTCTCGCCACCGACCAGTGTCTCAACACCGAACGTAACCACCGGCAACTGTTCCTCAGTCAGTTCTATCGCCTCTACCGGGCATATCTGCACGCACACACCACAGCCAACGCAGACCTCATCATTAACAACCGCACGTATTGCAGGCGTCTCCATGAAGTCTTTCGCCAGCAGCACACATGCCCTACCCGCAGCCGCACTGCTCATCGCTATGCATTCGTCTATCATCGCAGGATATACCGCCGAACCACAGACGAATACACCCTCATTCACTGTATCCACCGGTGTCAGCACCATCTTCGGTCGTTCCTGCTCCTCCATAAAGAAGCCTCGCTTCAACGGTATCTTGAACATCATACTCAAGCGCTTGTTGTCCTCTGCAGGAACCATCGGTACGCTCAATATCACCATATCTGGCTTTATCTGTATCTCATCATTAAATATCACATCAAACACCGAGATGATTCCATTCTTGTACTCTGGCGGCTTCTCATAACGCAGGAATAGCACCCCTTTCTCCCTCGCTCGTTTGTACAGAACCTCCCACTTACCGTATGTCTTCACTTCCCTGTACAGGACGAATACCTCCACGCCCGGGTTCTCTTCCTTTATCTTTAATGCGGCATTCACTGCTTCTATATTGCTCGCTTTCGAGCTATATGCCCCCTCCTTCAGTCCCGGACCCACGTCCTGTATTATCACTACCGTATCACCCTGTACCTTACCGCTCTTCTCAAATTCTCGTAGCGTACATACCTTGTTATCACTGCCGTAGCCATAATAGCCCTCTGGTACGTACTCTTTCGCACCCGTTGCTATCACACACGCACCAAACTCTATCTCTTCGTCCACTCCGTCTCCCACTATCCGTGCCTTGAACATACCCGCTCTGCCACGTACATCCTCCTCCCTCGCTTTCGTGTAGACCTTTATACGTTCGTGGCTCGTTACCCTGTCCACATAATGTTTCAGTAGTTTCGAAGCGCTTTCACCGCCCGGGAAGGCGATATCGCCCATATCTCGTAACCCACCACCGAGTTCTTCACCTTTCTCTACCAGATACACCTCATAACCTGCATCTGCTATGTCCAGTGCGGCATTCATACCTGAGATACCACCACCGATCACCAGTGCTCTGGGCACTACGGGATATCGTTCCACAATTATGGGTTCCAATCGTTTCGCACGCTCCACCGCCATCCTCAGTATATCAAATGCAGCATCTGTAACGTTCTTATCAAATACCCACGCACACTGCTCCCTCAGATTCACCAGTTCCACAAGGTATGGATTCAAACCCGCCTTCGCACAACCCTCTCTTATTATATCCTCATATTCCCGTGGTGAACAGCCTGCAAACACAACGCGATTCAAACCCTGATCCACTATACCAGACTCCAGTGCCTTCAGCGCTTCTTCGATTGTATTCGCACTGTTTACGGCAACTACATCTCGTAGACCTTTCACGCGTTCCGCAAGCGCAGGTATATCAATCGTCTTTGATATCTCTCCCTCATTATCGCAGATGAAAACACCAACCTTCGGCGGTTCGTCCTCTTTTACCTCTATATACTTGCGTTCTTCCTGACCCGGTATCCGCTCCGTTCGCTGTGACATGAGTGCAGCCTTCAGTGCCGCACCACTCGCCAGACCCACACTCTCTCGTACTTTCATCGGTGCCGTTGCGGTACCACACGCGAATATACCCCGTACGCTGGTCTCCATCGGGCTGCTGATGCTCGTCTCTATGTACCCATATTCATCGGTCTTCACACCCGTCAGTTCCGCAAGCCTGGGCAGTGTCCTGGCTGGCAATAAGCCCACAGCGAGAACCACCATATCCAGCTCCAGCTTCTCTATCTTGCCGGCTCGCAAATCCTCATACTTCACTATCAGCTTATCGCCTTCGGGTAAAACCTCCGGCACTCTTGACCTTATATAATGCACGCCATAATTGTCCTTCAAATCGGCTACAAGCTCCTCATCCTTACCAAACACACGAACATCCATGTAGAATACATATACATCAATATCCGGGAACCGCTCCTTTACCACCCATACCTCTTTCGCCGTGTACGCACAGCATGCCGTTGAGCATATCTCATTATCCTGACATCTCGAACCCACGCACTTTATGAACCCGATCTTCTTTACCGGTTTGCCGTCCGATTGCCGTTTCAGCTCATTTGAGATCGTAGCTGCCCTCAACATACGCTCGAACTCCAGTGAGGTCACCACATCCGGACTGCCATAACCATAACTCGTTGCCACACTATCCGGTATATCATACCCAGGAGCCAGCACCACACTCTCCACTTCTATCTCCTTGCCGCCCGATACTTTCAACTTGAAGTTACCCGCAGAACCCGAAAGACCCTCCAGTTCGCTTGATAGCATCAGCTCTATGTTCGGATGGTTCTGTATCTTCACTATCCGCGGTGATAGACCGGTCTTACACTCAGCGAGTTCCGCCATCTTACCCCCAAGCTCTGCATTCTTCTCTATGAGATACACCTTGTAGCCCGAATCCGCGAGATCAAGCGCTGCTGATATCCCTGCTACTCCTCCTCCTATTACTGCTATTCCCATCTTCACACCACTCTCCCTACTATCGCCTTCGTATCAACAACATTCTTATTCAGACCCAGTTTGTCTGGACTTATACCAAGTGCAAGCCCCAGTAGCTGAGTTATATACAACACGGGCAAACCGATCTTTATCCCGAAAGCCTCTTCTATATCCTCCTGCTTCGCATCCAGCATCATACCACACAACGGACACGCCAGCACGATACAATCAGCACCTGCATTCTTCGCACCCTCCAGTATATCGCGTGCCATCTTGAACGCAATATCCGGCACCGTCATCATAAGGGGACCACCACAGCACTTTGCCTTTCTGTAATCGAATGGCACAACCTCACCCCCTATCACCTCTATCAACCGATCCATCAAAATCGGTGCATCAGGATCATCAAACGCTGTCAGAGGTGGTCTACCCATGTAGCAGCCATAATATGGTGCAACCTTGACATTCACCTTCTTCTGTACCTTGCTGGATATTTCCTCTATCCCTATATCATTCACGAGCGCATCCACCACATGTTTCACTTCCACACCGCCATTGTACGTCAGGGAGCTATCTATGCTATGTATCTTTTTACGCAGTTCCTCATTCTCTCTCAATACCTTGTTCGATCTCTGCAGGTTGTAATAGCATATACTGCACGGGGTCATTATATTCAATCCTTTCTTCTCCGCTATCGCGAGATTGCGTGCGTTCAACGCGTAAACGATCTCAGGATCTTCTACTTCCGACGCGCCGCAGCAGTTCCAGTCTTCCATCTCCTCCAGTTCCACGCCCAGTCGCTCAAATACCGCCTTCACTGACATATCCTGATCTATCGCCGTTGATTCCGATGGACAACCCGGGAAATATGCATATTTAAGATTGCTCATTTCTTCTCAGCCCCCATCCGCTCAAATATCTTCCTCATTACTTCCCTATCCTTAACCTTCTCCGGGAACATCGATTTCACTCCCATCTTCCCTTTCTTGAACATCCGCATCCCGAACTTCTTATAGTCCTTGGACATCGCCATCATGCCCTTGATGAATGAACCCTCTTTCACTTTGTAATATTCCATTGCCAGACCCATATCGTAGAGCCGCCCATATTTCTGGATC
Organism: Methanosarcinales archaeon; assembly: GCA_025464325.1. GTDB lineage: Archaea > Halobacteriota > Syntropharchaeia > Alkanophagales > Methanospirareceae > G60ANME1. The sequence goes on from JAODGH010000052.1 coordinate 8,022, forward strand.
TGGTGCATAAACGCTTTATCAAATGACGGACGCACACTACTTATCTTCAGTTTGCCAGTTTCCTCTTCTCGTTCCGCTATGCGCCTTATCGCGCCCAGCAAATCCGCTATCTGAACATCCTGCGGACAACGCGCCGTGCAGGTCTGACATATCAAGCATACCCACAGATCTGGATTTGACAGTACCTCATTGCGCATACCGAGCAGACTCATCTGTATCATCCTCCGGGGATTGTATGTCGGTATAATCTCCGTCAGTGGACACCCTAAGGTGCATGTACTGCACTGGAAACACGCGGTCAGGTGCTCTCCTCCCGGCTCCTTCAATATCTCGTACTTGAAGTTCGGGTCTAATTCCCATGTCTTTATCATTTTTCTCTTTGTTCAGTCACCGCAGCCGGTCTTCAAGCTCCTCCTCCTCGTACGTCGTAAACGGTATCGGCTCTTCCACATCCTTGCCAGGTACGTACTCGAACATCTCCTGCACCTTCTTCGTTATCACCGGATAGTATCTCGTCAGAGGTATATCCTTCGGACACGCATCCGCGCAGGCACCACAACCCACACACGTCGCACTTACGTGATACACACGCGTCAGATGATAAAACAATTGATTCGCAGGTAATCCCACTGCACCTCTAATCGCACCGAGGTTCAGCAGATCGCCACTCACAGGGTCACCCAGCGGCTGATCGAAGAAACACTCCTTACAGTAGCATACCGGGCATACATCTCGGCAGTTCTTGCAGACTATACAGTCCCGCAGGAACTCTTCGAGCGCCTCTATGCTACCGAACTTTGGTAATGACGCCTCATTATTCTTCGCTGCCTCTGCTATCTTCGCTTTCGCGTCCTTTCGCTCTATATCCTTATCCTCCAGCGACAGTTCCAGTGCATTCAGTGCCGATTCGCCCATCGGCGTCAAAGCGGCAACCACTACTTTATCGCCACCATCCTGCCGGGCAATTGCAATATCACCCACGTCTGCAAGCATATTACTGCATATCTTACAAGCTTCCCTTATCTCCAATCCTTTACCCTTCAATTCCTCTATCTTCGCACTGTCTATCCAGTCACCTATCTCATCCTTGTGGTCTGCATAAACCTGATTCTCAAACGTACCCGGACAGTCGACAGAAATAAGCAGCGCACTCTCTTTGTCTATCTGATTAAGCTTCACCAGCTCTATCGCAGCTCTTATCTCACAGGGCTTCGCTACTAAGCCCACTTTGCTCTTTATTGTCCATCCTTTTAGCAGGCCGCCCGCATTAACACTGAAGGAAGGTATGAATATTTCTTCGCCCGATCCTATCTTATTCGGATCCGTCACCAGCATGTATGCAACGTTATTACCGACACGGTGTGGCACTATAAGGCAGTCCACAACCTCCTTCTCCAGCAAACTCCTTAAAAAACCCCCTAAATCGCCTATTGCCAACTCTGCTCCTTTCATAGTACCTTACCTCTCAATGGATTGGGTCCTATCTTCTTTATGTTCTCTGCCATCTCTCTCATCACTGTCGCGAACTTATCACCCTCTGATGCACTTATCCACTCGGATCTCACCCGATTATCCATTCCAAATTCCTTCAGAATCGTCCTTAACGCCGCTATTCTCCGTCTGGCGTAGAAGTTCCCTTTTATGTAATGACATTCCCCGGGATGACAGCCCCCTATAAATACTCCATCGGCTCCATTCAGTAACGCCTTGAGCACAAACATCGGATCCAGTCTCCCTGAACACATAAGCCTTATTATCCGGGTATTCGGCGGATACTTCTTCCTCGACGTCCCTGCAAGGTCTGCTGATGCGTATGTACACCAATTACAGGTAAATCCGATTATTTTCGGCTCAAATTCCCCTTTCGCGTCCTCTCCCATTTCTTTCTATCACTCCCTCTTTATATTGCTCACTGCCAATATGTCCGTGTTTCTTCTTCTACATATAAAAACTTTTCGATATTTTTGCTGTGTTGCATAATTAAGNNAGTCTCATCATACCTTAATATCGCATATCCGGGTGGAAATGAGCTATGGAACAGGACATTTGGTGGAAGTAATTATGATATAGGATTGTCTGTTACAGAGACCTCTGATGGGGGATACATTATTACTGGATTGACATGGTCGTATGGTGCAGGGAATAGTAGTGATGTCTGGCTGATAAAAGTAAAAGGAGAAGGAGAAGAAAACCAACCACCAATCGCATCATTCACTTATTCCACCATGAATCACGTTATAAATCAAACCATAACATTCAATGCGTCATTATCCTATGACCCAGACGGAACCATCACGAATTACAAATGGGACCTCGGTGACGGAAATGTCACGAACACGACCGAAGCGATAATAATGCATTCTTATCCATCAGCAGGTGAGTATACAGTGAATTTAACTGTGACAGACAACGACGGTGCAATGAATTTCACTTCTAAAGTAATAACAGTCCTGGAATTTCAAATTTTTGACACCGACGCACCGCTCACCCATACCCATCTATATCAGGCACGTTCAACGGCACAATCACACCTTCACGAGACATTACCGTAACCAGACTTTACACCTACCCCTGCGCAGACACCGGTGGTCATACCGAATATATAAGGATATGGAACGCCACATGGTCAGCAGAAGCGGAATGGGAAGGCTATACTGGCGACTGGCATAACATCACATTTGACGAACCTTTCACTCTATTCGCCGGCAAAACATACAACTACGTCATAAAGACCGGCTCATATCCGCAGATAATCCACACACGAGAGTACAATGCCACGGGAGGCACCATCACATGCGATAAATTCACAGATGCCAACGGAAAAGTTTATAATGACTGGATACCAGCAATAATGCTATGGTAAGGCGGTGAACAAGGAAGAATCCATTTACATTTAGCGTGAGCTATCTTCTTTTATCGGAAAAATGAGAGGAAATGAGAAATAAAGGGTTTTCGGGCGGTAGCAGTGTGGGTTGGTGTGGTGCTACGGGCACTTATGGGCCGCGAGTAGGAAGTTGGTGAGTAAAGTGAAGTTTTTGGAAATCCCGGCTTCATCCCGAAATTAAGAGATCCTCAGTAGCGAACCTCCGTTTTTAGCAAAGCATCTTTTAACTATAGCAATGCCTGGTATGAGAAAGCCAAAGAAGAGCCGTGTAAACCGTGACTTCGAGAGTCCAAGCTTATCCTCCTGTCCATAATCCGTGCAGTGAGGACTGCAGGCGCACCATGGGAACGCAATTCAGTCGGTCGTCCAGGCTGGGATCCACAAATCGTCGCCGTCTGTGTCTTCATGAAGGTATCCCTTTGTAAGACGTACGATGGCATAGAAGCGTATCTCAAGGCGAACACGTTCGTGGCGCAATGCCTGGGCGTCGAACGACTGCCAGAGCATAGTGTTATAGCGAGAGGAGTGCATAAAATGCCTACATCGTACATTCGGCAGATTTCAAGGCTCGTTACCCTTCAAATGAGGCGGGGAGACATGGACGTCGCAGTGGACAGCTCAGGCTTCAGCCTTAGAACGAGCAGTAAGTGGTTTGACATCAGAATAAAGCGCAAATCCGAGAAGAAAGATTATATCAAGCTCCACATCGTTATTGACGTTGATACCGGAATAATCTGGCTTTTCACTATA
>JAODGH010000034.1 GCA_025464325.1 Methanosarcinales archaeon
TGCGATGGTTACTGTGGTTGCCAGTGCAGATACGATTTATGTACCCGATAACTATTCGACGATTCAACAGGCGGTGAACAACGCCAACAATGGTGATATCATCATCGTACGCGATGGCACGTACACCGAGAACGTGGAAGTGAACAAACGATTGACGATTCAGTCAGAGAACGGCTCTGCGAACTGCATCGTGAATGCTGCAAGTTCATTCTATCCCGTCTTCGATATCACGGCGAATTACGTAAACATCACCGGATTCACGGTGAAGGGTGCCACGTTTCGAGCAGGGATTTATATAGACGGAGTGAGTTACTGTAATATCAAGAATAACAACTTAATGAATAGCCAGAGCGGCATCTACATGTCCTCTTCGAGCAGCAACAACATCATAAACAACACGATCTCTAACAACAAATACGGCATCTACATGTCCTCTTCGAGCAGCAACAATGTCTCCTGCAACTGGGTACATAACAACAGTGATAGCGGTTTCTATCTGTCCGATGGAAGCACGGGTAATACCATTGAGCACAATAATATCATAACGAACGGTGAGTTGCAATCGGATGGTAGCTATCACTATCAGTTCTCCAACGATCAATCGGACGCTGTAGAAGCGAAGTACAACTTCTGGGGCTATGGAATGACTGATGATACAATAGATGCGAGTATTTACGATGACGAAGAAGGTAAAGGTAAGGTAACGTTTCTGCCGAGACTGACCGGACCAAGTCCATGCGCACCGGTGCCGGAACTGTCAACAGTGGTGCTGACCATCCTGGGATTGGTATCGCTTACGGGATACGTGCAATTAAGGAAGGGTAAGAAATAATAAATAAATCCATCTTTTTTTTCTGTGTTGCAACTTCATCCCGAGACTAAGCTTCGGTAGAACTCAATTTACTAACTTCTCATTTGACCATAAGGGTACTCAATGACTGTCTGCCGTTCCTTAGCAAGTGATATAGAAAAGTTTGTTAACGAGGCGAGATGGGATTTGAAAGAAGGACAATTGTTCTACCTACCGGGCAGTCAAATCCAGCATCCTTCCCGGTGTTAAGTTAAAACTAATGAACTGAGCTTCAAAACGGTGAATGAAGTTGACTTCTTCTCTGTAGAAGACGTGTAAAATGCGAAGAGATCACAGAAAGAACTGCTTAAGAACCGGATAATCCGGTTGACGAACGAAGAAAAAGCCTGATTTTAAGTGAGTATAACATGTATAAATTATAAAAACAAAATATAAGTGGCTTTGCACAACTGTTCTATACCGGAAAAAATGGATGCATCTCTGGTAATAGAAGGAATAGACCCTAAAAGGATCCTGTCGGGGCAAACACTCGGGATTACCACGTCGATAAGAGTCAAGCAAGAGAAGGTGAAAGAGGGAATGACACTGGTGAACGGAACAGAGCCGGGGTGATGTTTAAAATCGCTCTTATAGCCATATTATCCTCCCTCTACTTTCAATCGTTCCAATCATGAAACGGAAAAGAAGCTATATAACTGTTTGGTGGGTGGGTTAAAGATTAAACTTACGCGCCTCGCATTCGATCATCCGGATCACTTCCCTGAGCGGTAACTTCAATTCACCCGCAACGCGTTTCGCATCCTCGAATTCTGCCGCTATGTTCAGCAGTTCGCCGTTTGCATCTCGACCTATCTTCACACGCACGCTGCGTTCTATACCTTTTATTCGCAGACGTATCTCCTGCATATCCCGACTGGCGATGTACCTCCGCACCTGCATCACGCGAACACCCAGTGTACCGGTTTCCTTCATGAGGATACGCGCCATCCGCTGTATATCTCCGGGTGAAGTGATCACCCTGATGACATGCCCATATCGCCCTTTCTTCATCAATGCCGGTAAAACAGACACATCCCGCGCCCCTTTTGCCATAAGTGCTTCTATAAGGTTACCTATGACCTCACCCGTAACATCATCCACGTTCGTCTCGAGAACACCCACCGTATCGGTTGCAAAGTCCGTGTCGAGTTCACCAATACTCGCCCTCAGGACGTTTGGTATCGGTAGCTCTATCGAGCCGGCGCCATAACCCGTAGCTGTTATACGCACCGGGGGCAACGATGTGACAGCACGATTAACGAATTGTGCCAGTATGGCTGCACCGGTGGGCGTAAGCAGTTCGGCAGAAAAAGGTCCGCCCTGAAATAGCAGCGATGCCTTTCGTAGTATTTCCAGTGTTGCGGGTGCCGGTACTGGCAGGACACCGTGTTCGGTATCTACATAGCCCATACCCACAGATATCGGCGTACTTATCACTGTATCCGGCTCGATAGCTGAGAATGCAATACTGCTCCCTACAATGTCCGCTATTGTATCCATAGCGCCGAGTTCATGAAACTTCAGTTTCTGCTTTTCTATTCCGTGTATCCTGGATTCAGCATCTGCTATTCGCTCCAGTATAGCCAGTGCATTCTCCATTATATCCTTAGCCAGCCCGCTATCGTTTAGCATCTGGACGAGTTCTGTGTATGATCGCTCTTCCGCATCACCGGTGAATCGTACCTTTTTTGACACAATACCACGCTTATCCACATCTTCCACCTCCATCCGGATGTTAAACGCTGCAATAGCATCTGCTATCTTCGATTCGTCTATACCAAGATCCAGCAGGCTACCGATGATCATGTCCCCAGACGCGCCGGAAAAGGGTTCAAATATCAGAGCTTTCATCGCTAACTAATAAAGATATATAACCTGGCGATAAATATTAGACAGACCCGCTATGTTGGTGTTACATGTTTAGACCTGCCAGAATTCCTGCTATTTGCTGTGGCATCTGCCCCCTTCTTCTGGTTCTATAGGTTTCACACTTCTATAAAAAGAGACTTTTCTAAAAGCAGGTGGCAGCACAAAAACAATACTTTTAAATACGTTTACTTCACATAGCTATAAACAAGTGTAAGATGAGAGCAGGGGGACGATACATAACTACCGTGTTCATATGTCTGTTACTTACCTGTGCTATCTCTATCCCGGTTGCAACCGCTATAAAAGCCGTGATTGTATCAGATGTGCATGGTTTATGTGATTACGTACCTGCAAGTAACACCCTCACGCGGGGTAGCACACTCAAGGTCTATACCGAGTTGCGGGGTGTGAATTATGACGGCTTTGTTGCCCTGAAGTTATTCTTCGTTATTAAAGATCCTCGCGGTAATGTGGTCTCTATGGACGATCGGGAGATAATACGGCGAGATTATCAGGACGACGTATATATAGTTTATGAGAAGCCAATCCCATCATGGTGGCTATATGGTGATTACACGCTGAACATATATGCGTATAATCGCCTGGACAAGGTGAGGATAGAGGAACTGGAGAGGAAGCTTGAAACCATGGACCGACTGGAGGATGTATTTGATGACGAAGACGAATTCGATGATCTCAAGGATCTCTTTGAAGCGGGTAGTGGTGCCGACGACATGGATGTATTAAAATCGATAAAGCACTCGTTGAGTGAGATAACGACAGTGAGATTCTCGGTACATCAGCGCGTTAGGGGCAGGGAAGGAGCCGCACCTGCAGCAACACCTCCTGCCGGTGTCATGCTTGCCGGTACAAAGTTCCGGGTGATAGATATGTATATGGACAAATTTACCGTGAAGCCAAACGAGCCGGTTGGGGTATACGTCACCGTGGAGAACGAAGGGCGAAGGGGCACGGAGAAGATTGCTCTGGTGATAAATGGTGAGAAAGAAGCCGAAGAAACGGTCACTTTAGACTACAAGGAATCGAAGACGATACATTTCTCCGTTAAGAGAAAAGAACCCGGCTCTTATAAGATCACTATACCGGGAACGGGCTTGATCAGGCTCATGTATGTAGAAGAGCCATCGCGTCATTCTGTCACGGGCAATAGCTCATCGACAATGAGTGGGCTATCATTCCCCGGTAGCAAATGGCTCTGGGACTTTCTTACAGGCTTGATATATAATAAAAAAGGCGGGCATTCCCGGATACTTTTAACTTCTGTGGTTGACCTGAGTACTCATCAGATAAGTTTGACCAAAGTGATCTCGTCTTTTTTGTAGTTTAACTATACCGGGATGACTTCCTTAACGCCCGGCACTTTGGCTTTCAATGTCGCTTCAACGAAATTGACCAGGGTATATGCACTCATCGGACAGCCTGCACATGTTCCGGTCAATCGTACCTTCACCGCGCCATCTTCCACACCAACCAGTTCTATACTCCCGCCTTCCATCATCAAAAGCGGTCTTATGTCCCTATCTATGACCTCTTTTACTTTCTCTTCCATCGTTATCATAGTGGAGATAACAATTGTTATATATAAACTATTAAGCTACCTCACCGCGATGACGTACATTGCATGCGCCCATACAAGGGGACATACCGCTTTCTGCAGCTCATTCTCGAATATCTGTTCCGGGATATATGGGCTTCTCAGACGACTAAGAACCCAGTCGATGTATCCGTTCGCTCTTACGAATTCGCCTCTGAGTCGATAATAAATAGCCATCCAGAAGTTCAGTAGCGGCCATGCCCCCGATCCTTTGCGTCTGACGGCACCGTCTGGCATCCAGCCGTCATAAGTGTCATTCTCATATCTGCATATGCCACCATCAGCGTGCAATATCCTGCGTTCCATAGCTCTCACAGTATTCGTCATCCTCTCGTCCTCTGCGCTGCAGATGCCAAAAGGGTATGTCAGACCAAGCAAAGAAGCATCGAGCACATGGTCATTTAATTTACCATACGTACGCAGGAAGTAACCACGTGCGGTATCATATGCATCTTCAAGGCTGTGTTCCATCTGGGTGGCACATAACAGCCACTTCTTACGGTTAGCCGAACTTACCAGCTCGGATGCGCATCTTAATCCCCTGATACAGGCTGCTATTGTATATGTATGGTTATCTTCGATATCGGGGTACGTACTCCGCTCTTCCCAGAGGTCATATGTGGGTATGATAAAATGATTCCCCTGCCAGTGACTACAGATGCCGTCTGCTACTCGCACAATCAGGTCTTTGAAATCGCTCGCCACCGCCGCTACTCCACGCTGTTTGTAACGGTAATGGTGCCATATAGCCCACAATAGTGTGCCTGCCTGGTCTGGCTGGAACTGATCTCCCGCTCGTGCACCGTTTGTATGATAGCGCTGTAAGACGCGTCCATGAGGCGTTTCTGCGCGTTCCTGACACCACTTGAAGAACGCCTCCTGAATGTTCAACCCCAGCATATCAGCAGCCACGCAGGTAAAAGAAGCGTCTCGTAGCCATACGTAGCGATAAGAGGCAACTTCCCGTGGATAGTACGGTAGATCCGTGTTGGCGGCGACGATTGCCCCATTCTCCACTACGGCATCTCTTATCACCCGTTTTGGGCTTTCCAGCAGCGCTTCCCGGGTCAGCATCATGTGCTTATACTGGACTTATCTTATTATAGGTACCTGCCTGCAGTTGGGGGCAGAGCCATAACATACCCATAACATACCTGAAATATAATATGCTATTACTAACTTATCCAGAAATGGATGCAAGATGAGTGGTAAAGGCAGGGGGAATATAACAGACTTAGAGGCGGAAGTGATATATAACGGATTGTGCTGCTATTGTGGTACCTGTGGCGCGTTCTGTCAGGAGTACATAGCTTTCGAGAACGAACTTCCGGTAACGAGGCAGAAGTGCTATGAGGTCCATGGCGCTTGCTACGATTTCTGCCCCCGTACAAGCTTCTCACCTTCTGCGATCGAACGAGCAGTATTTGGTGCTATAAGAGATGATAATCTTCTGGGTTATTACAGGACACCCGTATACACGGTAAGGGCTAAAGAGGATGCTGTAACAGCGAAAGCGCAGGATGGTGGATTCGTTACTGCGGCACTCGTTTTTTTGCTTGAGAATGGTGATATAGATGCCGCTGTGGTAACGAAAGCGACGGAAGAATGGGAGCCTGAACCGGTTATAGCAACGAACAGAGACGATATATTGGCAGCTGCCGGCTCGAAGTACACACAGTGCCCGGCGGTGCAGGGTGCAGGCGATGCGATTGAGGCAGGCTATCAGAAAATCGCATTTGTTGGACTGCCCTGCCACATCCAGGGACTGAGAAAAGCACAGCTATCCCGGTTCTTTGATGTGCATGCGGACCGGGTGAAGTTACTGATAGGTCTGTTCTGTACCGAGACCTTCGATACCGTAAAGCTGAGTGACAGGCTTAAGGAGCATGGGGTGGCTATTGAGGAAGTGGAGAAATTCAATATAAAAAAGGGTAAATTTATCGTTCAGACGAGCACGGGTAATGAGCTCAAGATACCGATAAGGAAGATGCGGGATTGTGTGCGTGAGGCGTGCAACTACTGCTACGACTTCGCAGCAGAGTTCGCGGATATATCGGTTGGCTCGATTGGTTCAGAACCAGGCTGGTCAACGGTGGTAGTGAGGAGCGCCCGGGGGATGGAACTGATGGAACAGATGCGGGATGCAGGTCTGATAGACATTAAAGAACTGACGGAGTCCAGAATAGATGAGATAAGAAAGCTGGCATCGTATAAGAAGCAGGAGAACCTGAAGAATATCTTCGCCCGAATCGGACCTGTACGGGTATTGAATATGGAGCTTGAACCCGATCTAATGGGTAAGTTCCTGTTATTGAAGCCATAATTGATTGATTGGTGTGCACGCGTGCTGATGAATAAGGAAGAGCTTGAACGACTGCTTGCGGATAAGAAAAGTAAGGACCTGCCCTACAACCATATTCTCAGTTCCATGTGCACGTATCCGCATGAGGTGGCGGTCTACGCGCATGAGATGTTTATAGAATCGAACCTTGGTGATTCCGGTCTCTTTAAGGGCACAAAAGAGATGGAGGACGAAGTGATAGCCATCATTGGTGAGCTGCTGGGCAACAGTAATGCATATGGCTATATCTCTACAGGTGGTACGGAATCGAACATACAGGCGATACGAGCAATAAGAAACAGGAGAAGACGGGAAGGTCTGAGTGATATGAACATAATAGTACCTGAGACTGCCCATTTCTCGTTCGATAAAATAGCCGATATACTGAGCATAGAGGTGCGAAAAGCGAAGGTCGATCACCAGTTGCGTGTGGATCCGGAATCGGTAAAAGAGTTGATGGATGAGCGGACGATATGCATAGTGGGCATTGCGGGTACGACCGAATTTGGGCAGGTTGATCCCATAGAGGCACTATCAGAAATAGCAGAAGATAGTGGCATATTCCTGCACGTGGATGCGGCATTTGGCGGGTTTGTGATACCTTTCCTGGCAGACAGGGATAAATACAAGTTCGACTTCACGCTCGAAGGTGTCTCTTCTATCTCAATAGACCCGCATAAGATGGGAATGAGCACGATTCCCGCGGGCTGTATTCTATTCCGCGATGGGTCGTATCTGAAGGAACTGGCGGTATCCACGCCTTATCTCACCATAAAAGAGCAGTATTCGCTGATAGGTACGAGAAGTGGTGCATCGGTCGCAGCGACATTCGCTGTCCTGAAATATCTCGGTAAAGATGGTTTGAAGACGGTTGTAGATAAGTGTATGAAATTGACAGAGCTGCTGGTGAATGGTGCGAAGCAGATGGGCATTGAACCCGTGATAGAACCGGTGATGAATGTTGTAACATTACGAGTCCATGACGTAGATGCTGTGGTAAAAGCGTTAAGAGCAAAAGGCTGGGAAGTATCCACCACGCGTAGTCCAAAAGCGCTACGGATAGTGATAATGCCTCATGTCAACGATGATACAATCGAGTCGTTCCTGGAGGCATTGAACGAAGTTGTAAGTTAATTAATCGCCAGACGCGATAAAAAAGTAAATAAGGGGGTTGAGTCGATCAAATTAACTTCCCAACCCCTCTGTCAATGCATCTATCTGTGCATACACCTGCCGGTCACGATAATGTTTCATTGTTATCGCGCCCGATGGGCATATCGCGTTACAACCGCCGCAGCCTTTGCATATCGCCTCGTTCACCGTCATCACGTGCCTGACTTCATCAAATACGGGCGCACCAAACGGGCATGTCAGTTCACAGCAACGGCAGCCTATGCATATCTCCTCGTCCACTTCTGCAATTGCTGTCTCTATCTTTGCCTTACCGAGCACCAGATACACGAGCGCACCCGCAGCTGCCGCTTTGCCCTGGGCTATACTGTCCGTTATATCTTTGGGACTCACACAGCAGCCTGCAACGAAGACCCCATCTGTAGCGGTATCCACGGGTCTCAGCTTCGGATGTGCCTCTAACAGGAACTTGTCGGCAGATTTCGAGAGCTTTAACATGTCCACCACATGCTCCACTCCTCTATTCGGTACCAGTCCAACACCAAGCACTACGAGGTCTGCTTCGAGCTCGGTTGGTTCACCCAGCAGTGTGTTCTCCACTCGTACCACAACTCTGTCACTGCCTGGCTTCTGATATATCTCAGCCGGGAGTCCTCTCAAATAAAACACTCCCTCCTTCTTCACATCACCATAGAACTCTTCAAACCCTTTACCAAACGCTCTCACATCCTGGTAACAGACGGTAACGTTCGCATCCGGTAATTTCTCCTTCACCATATGCGCTTGTTTCGCTAAGTACATGCAGCAGATTCGTGAACAGTACTCGTTACCAACCTGCTTGTTACGTGAGCCCACACAGCTTATGAATACCACATCCTTCGGCTCTTTACCATTAACCAGTATTTTGCCACCGGTCGGTCCATTCGGCGCTGCCAGTCGTTCAAACTCCAGACCCGTTATCACGTTTGGATACACCCCGTGCTTGTACTCAGGTACCAAATTCGTATCCACGGTATCATAGCCAGTTGCTATTACTATCGTACCCACCGTGTATTCTTCCACACGCTCCTGCTCAGTGAAATCAACCGCTCCTTCTGGACACGCTTTTACGCACGGTGGGACTTCTTTACCCTCTTTTACCGTCTCAAGCGTTGCATTACCGCACTTACCATCCTTCAGTAATGCGCAGTTTTTACTGTCCACGACATACGCCGGTGGTACCGCAAATGAGAATGGTATGTAAATCGCACTTCGAGTACTCAAACCCACATCATATTCATTCGGTATATCCTTGACCGGGCAGGCTTCTGCGCATTTGTTGCAGCCCGTACACTTCGCCACATCAACGTATCGCGCCTTCCTTCGCACCTTAACGTTGTAGTTACCTATATATCCACCTATGTCCTCGACTTCTGAATACGTCAATAGCTGTATATTGGGATGTGCCCCAACATCGATCATTCGCGGTGTAATCAACGAAGTAGGACGCTCAAGCGTCGGGAAAGTTCTGCTCAATTGTGCCACATGTCCACCGATTGACGGCTCCTTCTCCACGAGATAAACCTTGAAGCCAGCATTTGCTATATCAAGCGCGGCATACATGCCGGTTATGCCACCGCCAATCACCAGAGCGGCAGGCGTCACCTGCACCTCCTTCTCTTCTAATGGCTCCAGTAAGCTGCAACGAGCCACGGCACTCCGTACCAGCTCCTTGGCTTTCTCCGTTGCGTCCTTTGGATAATCGACATGTGGCCACGCACAGTGCTCCCGTATATTAGCCATCTCGTAATAGTAAGGATTCAATCCAGAATCCGCGCAGGTCTTTCTAAACGTAGGTTCGTGCATTCGCGGTGAGCACGATGCTACTATTACCCTGTTCACCCTACCTTCTGCCAGATCCTTCCTTATCAAATCCTGACCGGGATCCGAGCACATGAATATATAATGTCGTGCCAGTGCCACATTCGGTAACGTCGCCGCATACTTCATCACTTCCTCCACGTTCACTGTCATCTTTATGTTTATACCACAGTGGCAGACATAAACGCCAATCCGGAGAGCATCTTTCGGTGCATCGTATGCAACGCCCTTTACAAAGCCCTGCATCGGCACTTTTGTATAGTCATACTCCCCAGTTTCTGCTACCTGCTCCGCACTCTCTTCTACTTCTTCCTGCTCCTCTTTAGCTTCCTTCTCTTCTCCCATATTTTACCTCCTACTTTGTTGCTATTTGCTCCGCCATATCCCGCAGTGAATGGCATCCTACGCAAATATCCTCTTCTATCTCCGCAACCGATGACCTTATCGTTGCTTTACCACCCGCGAGCAGCGATAATAGAGCTGCCGCTGCCGCTTTGCCCTGAGCTACACTGTCCGGTATATCTTTTGGCCCCTGAGCACAGCCAGTTATAAAAATTCCTTCCACTTCAGTATCCACGGGTCTCAGCTTCGGATGTGCCTCTTTCGCGAATTTGTCAACCGACTGGGATATGCCGAGCATCTTAAACAGTTTATCCGAGCCCTCACTCGGCCTCAACCCGACGCCGAGAACCACAAGATCTGCTTCAAGCTCGTATGGCTCGCCCAGCATCGTATCTTCCGCCCTTACTACAACCCTGTCACTACCGGGCTTCTTATATATCTCCGAAGCAAGTCCTCTCCTGTATGTGACCCCTTCTTCTTTTACCCTGCTGTAAAACTCCTCAAACCCCTTACCAAACGCTCTCACATCCTGGTAGAGGATTGTAATTTTACAATCGGGGACCTTCTCCTGCAATAAGTGCGCCTGCTTCGCCAGATACATGCAACACACACGGGAACAGTATTCAAATCCGGTCTGTTTATTACGAGAACCGACGCAGGATATGAATACCGCATCCCTGGGCGTTTTACCGTTTATCTCTATCTTGCCCATTGTGGGTCCACTGGCGGATGAGTACCGCTCAAATTCAAGTCCATGTATCACGTTCGGGTACACGCCATACTTGTATTCGGGTGACACACGCGGATCTATAACGTCATAACCCGTTGCTACGATTATACCACCCACGTTCAACTCGATTATCTCGTCCTTCATGTCGTGTCTGATCGCATTCGCGTCACATGCAACTACACACGGCGGCGCCTCATCCTTCGTCACTTCCTTACCCTCTTCCTTCTTCTTCACTGCCTCTATCGTACTTTCGAGCGTTGCCTTACCACACTTACCCTTCTTCACCATAAGGCAGTGCTCTCCGTCCACCGTATATATCGCCGGTATTGCGAACGGATAAGGTCTGTAAATAGCACTTCTCTTCATCAAGCCCAGATCAAATTCGTTTGGGAATCGATTCTTCAACCTACAAACCTCGGAGCATGTTGAACAGCCGGTACATTTATCCTCATCTACATACCGGGCTTTCTTCAACACTTTCACTTTAAAATTCCCAACCGAGCCTTCCACACCTACCACTTCGGAATAACTCAGTAAGTCTATGTTAGGATGCGCACCCACATCCACCATCCTCGGTGTTAATATGCATGCCGAACAGTCGAGTGTTGGGAATGTCTTATCAAGTTGTGCCATGTGTCCACCAATAGAAGGCGTCCTCTCAACCAGATGCACTTTGAATCCTGCCTCGGCTATATCCAGTGCGGCGTACATGCCCGCTATACCGCCACCGATCACCAGTGCTTCCGGAACCACCTTCACCTCTTTCTCCTCCACCTTCTCAAGGAATTTGTGCTCCACCTTGTCCTTTATCGTCATCATCACCTGCCTGGTTGCATCTTCACCCTTCACCCCTTTATTCTCAGTTTCCGTCGCCATTTATACTCTTCACCCTTCCTTTCTTAATAGATCAGATAGCTTTATATAAATTTTTTGGTTTTTTTTGCTCTGCTTACCACCAGTTTCCTTCGTATATGTTAATCCGTTACCGTGCCTTTACTGTTAATACATTTTTTCATACCTCCGTATATTTATTAGAGTAGTGATGAGTGGAAAAGGCTATGGCAGAGCCAGTGGCGCCGGTACTGTTATAAATGCAATAGCGACCTACAAAGGTTCCGCTTTTGGTATCCCGATATGGACGCATGCAGAAGTGGAACTTGGAACGGATTTCAAGGGTATTGAAGCAGATATAACGTTAGATGACGAGTTAGGAGAGGCTAATAATGCCGATACACGATTGATAAAGCGGTGCATGGAACTGGTACTGGCGAAGTACGACCTGCCGCCACGTGGTTATGTGCGTACGAGAAGTGAGATACCGGTTGGCAGTGGCTTGAAGAGCAGCAGTGCAGCAGCAAATGCTACCGTAATCGCCACTCTGGATGCGATAGGTGAAGTGATGGACGTTCTGGATGCGATAAGAATAGGAGTAAAAGCCGCTCTGGATACCGGTGTATCGATAACCGGAGCTTTTGATGACGCCTGTGCTTCTATGCTCGGGGGTGTTGTGATAACAGATAACAGAGCGAATGAACTGATAAAGCGTGTGGAGAAGGACTCGGATGTGCTTGTCTTCATACCAGAAGCGAAGGCGTTTACTGCTGACACTGATGTGAACAGGTCAAGGTTGATAGCACCATGGGTGAATATTGCCTTCGAGCTGGCGTTGGAAGAGAGATTCGAAGAAGCTATGACCTTGAACGGGTTTCTGTACTGCGCAGCATTGAAATTCAATCCAGAACCGATGTTGAGAGCACTGGAATGCAATGCGCGAGGTGTCACTCTATCCGGTACCGGACCTTCGTTCGTTGCTCTTGTAGATGGGAATACAGCCAGCCTGTACGAAGTTTGGAGTGATATGGGCGGCAGGGTTTTGAGGACGAAGATAAACAACGAGACAAGCTTTAAATACCATTATGAATCAAGATAAATGCATGAAGATATTACACGATGATGATGTAGATGACAGTATATTAAGAGACAAGACAGTAGCAGTTATAGGCTATGGTGCACAGGGTGAAGCCCAGGCTAAGTGCTTGCGTGATTCCTCTATCGATGTGATCATAGGGCTGCGGAGTTCCGGTAATAGCAGAGCTCGTGCGGAGAGAGATGGGTTTGAGGTGCTCCCGATAGGAGAAGCGGCAAGTAGAGGCGATGTCGTTCATGTGTTGATCCCGGACGAGGTGCAGGCAGATGTTTATGATGCCGAGATAAAGGAGCATATGCATGCGGGAAAAACGCTCAGCTTCTCGCACGGGTTCAGCATATGCTTCAAGAGGATCGTACCTCCACCTGATGTGGATGTCATTATGGTCGCGCCTAAAGCACCTGGCACGGAGGAGCGAAAAGCGTACCTGGATGGTTTTGGTGTGCCGGGTCTGGTGGCGGTCAAACAGAACCCTTCCGGTCGAGCACGCGAGATGGCTCTCGCAATGGCAAAGGCATTACACTGGACGAAAGCGGGTATTCTCGAGTGCACATTTGAACAGGAGACCTATGAAGACCTGTTTGGGGAACAGTGTGTGCTATGCGGTGGTCTGGTAGAACTGATGAAGAACGGATTTGAAGTGCTTGTGGAAGCCGGTTATCCGCCCGAGATGGCGTATTTCGAGTGTGTGCATGAGATGAAACTGATCGTTGATCTCATATGGCAGGGTGGGATAAAGCGCATGGCTGAGGTCATATCCAATACCGCAGAGTATGGTATGTGGTCAGTTGGGCATAAAATAATCGGTTCGGATGTAAAAGAGCGCATGAAAGCAGCATTGAAACGAGTGGAGAACGGGGAATTCGCTTCTGAGTGGGTTGAAGAATACCGAAAGGGCGCACCGTTCCTCAAGATGAGCAGAGATAAGATAAGTAAACACCAGATAGAGACCGTTGGTGCAGAGATAAGGAGACTATTTGAGAGAGCTAAGTGAGTTTGCAATCAATTCTGCCACGCTTACACGGCTGAATGCTGATTCTACCGTGTCTGTACTTACGACTTCTTTAATACCCGCATGATGCAGTCGCATAATGGCGTTCTGTACGAATAGCCCGTGCACACAGAAGACATACACCTCACGTGCTCCCTGTTCTCTCAGTATCCTGCTCGCTTCCGCTATTGTTCCACCGGTGGATATGATATCATCGACGATAACGATGTTTCTACCGCTGACATTCAGTTCCTTCGGCTTTATCTCCACCAGATCCCCCGCCAGCCTCTTCTTCTGTAGCACGTCATAATCGAATCCGTGCGGGACTGCAACCGATCTTGCTAAGTCCTCTGCTCCACCATCCGGACCAATAACTACCGGGTCTATCCCCATCTCCGTTATGTAATCACCGATGATAGCTGATGCATCAAGCTCCTCTGGTTTAACCTCGAAATAGCGCAATTCATGTGGATCATGCACGTTAACGACAAATATGGAATCTAAAGCCGTACTGGCACATATACACTTCGCTATCGCCCTTATCGATACCGCTTCACCATGCTTGAACTTCTTATCCTGCCTTGCATACCCGAGATACGGTATGACAGCAGATAGCCTGGATGCTTCATCCGCAGCAGCGTCTATCAGTTGCAATAGTGCTATCAGGTCGGAATCGGCTATCAGGCTCTGTACGATTACAGCATGTTTGCCTTCTATATCATCTATTATCCTTGTGTATAATTCGCCATCAGGAAAACGTTTGAATTCGCACAGGGCAACTTCACAACCCAGTTGCGCAGCTATCCGCGCAGCTAACAGTTGAGACGCTTTTCCCGGTATTATCTTCAATTCTGAGTCATTCATTCACCTGATGTGGCATATATCTCATACGGCATTATCTTCTTGTTCACTTTCTTTTTGCCTTTCAATTTACTCACGAGATCGGCGGCTTTCTCCTTCTTCTCTCGCACCTTCAGCCGCTCCATTATGGCTGCCATCTCCTTGTCCTTGCTCGTATCACTGTACTCTTTCTCATCGGTCTTTACGTACTCATCGTCTCCCTCTAATATCTCTCCCTCTTCCTCCGCCTCCTCCTCTTCCATGCCTTCCAGAACGACTACATCCATATTCTCAACCTCCCCATACTTTTAAAAGAATTTTTCATGTATATAAAGCATGCTGTCCGCCAGAGAACGACCCTCTTAGCGTTTTATTAGTGTTAATTATAACGGAGTCGCTGGGATTTGAACCCAGGTCGTCAGGTCCGGAACCTGACAGGATATCCTCTACCCTACGACCCCATTAGCTAATTATTTATTAATCTCCATATTAAAGAATTAAGGGGGTATGTAAAAGAAAGCACCCGGGAGTTTAAATTAAAGAGGTGACTCGTATAAAGCAGAGAATATGTTAGATATAGACACCGGTACTTTCAACGTTAAGGGCGTTTTGGTGGAGATGAAGGACATCTCGGGCTCGATGGTTGATCTCGCCTATTCCGCGGTTCTATATAGCAATTCAGAGATAGCGAAAGAGGTGTACAAGTTAGAAGAGAAGATGCACTCGCTGTTATATAAGATGCGAATTGCGATCATGCTCGGTGCGAGGAACATAGACGATGCAGTCGAATTTGCCGGTATATTACAGATCGCGTCAGCAGCGGAGAAGATAGCCAGTGCCGCAGGCGATATAGCGAAGATAGCGGAGTCTGTGGATATACGTCAGTATCTTGACAGAAGTGATTTTGAAGAAGCGGTGATAAATGTGCGAATAAAACCCTCTTCAGAGCTGACCAATAAGACTCTGGACAGTCTAAAGCTCGAGACAGAGACGGGTATGAGTGTATTAGCGATAAAACGGGGCTCAAAATGGATATATCTACCTTCTGGTAACGAGCGATTGCAAGAAGGGGATCTGGTAATCATATCGGGTCCCACAGAATGTATACCAGCATTCTGCAAGATGGCAACGGGTGCCGATTACAGTGCGGCGAAGGAAGAAGAGGATAAGGGCGAAGAGGTGAAAACGAGGAAGAGGATAACCGAAAAGATCGCGGACTGCATAGCAGATATGAAGAACATATCCGAGCTGGCGGTTGGACTGGCATATTCTGCTGTCCTATTCGAGAACAGGGAGATTGCGGAAGAAGTGAAGGATCTGGAGGATTCTATGGATCGCATGAAAGACGAGGTAGAGGTGTTAGTGATGAAAGCGGCGAGAGGTGCCATAAGACGTACCAATTTCGATGAGCTCCGGGGCATACTCCATGTGGCTATCTCGTCCGAGACCATATCAGATGCAGCATATGAGATAGCCGATGTGGTACTGAGGGATATAAAACTGCATCCCGTATTTTTAGCTTCCATAAGGGAATCGGATGAAGTAATACTGAAGATGGAAGTAAAAAATCGGGACATATTTGGTAAGACACTGCGTGATTTGAGGATAGAGACGCGAACCGGGATGTTCATTCTCGCGATTCGCAGAGCGGATGGCAAATGGGTCTACAATCCAGCCGGAGATACCGTGCTGAAGGAATCCGACCTGTTGATCATGAGGGGTCCGAGAGAAGGCGAAGAGAAAGTGAGGGAGATAGTTGTAGGCACTTCTTCTTGATGGTGCAGTTTTATTCTTGTTGATCCCATAGAGTAATTTATTATGCCTGTAATAGATCGGACGACGTACAGGGCAAATGATATAAGGGGCATAGCAGATGAAAGTAGTCCCGGTTTCCAGCTCAGTGATGAGTTCTGTGCTATAACCGGGCAGGCGTATGTGGAACTATTACGGAAATGGCGACATAAGGATCCGGAAGAACTGACTGTGGTCATTGGCAAGGATGTCAGACTCAGTTCACCACGTATGAAATCGGCTTTTATGGATGCAATGCTGAACATGGGCGTACACGTTATAGATATCGCAGCCGGTGACAGTGTGAGTTCAACACCGATGATGTATTTTGCCACGTGGCTGTACAATGCTGATGGTGGTGTGGAAGTCACGGGAAGTCACCTTGATAAGGAATGGAATGGGTTCAAACTCTGTGTTGGTACAGAGAATACCACCTTTGATCAGATAGAAGAGATGTACAGGATAGCGAAGAAGATCGAGGATGGGACACTGAAACCCGGTAACGGCAGAGGTGAGAAAGAAGAAGTTGACGTATTGCCTGATTACCACCGCATGGTATCGGCGAACGTCATACTCCGTACCAGGTGGGAGGAACTGGCGTTACAGTCTATTTCTGGCAGATTGACGTTGAAAGAAGCACTTGATATAGCCGGAGCGGAGATAGAGGGTCTGACTGATGCGAATAAGACGCCGTTTGCCGGGCTGAGAATAGTATATGATGCGGGAAATGGCACGACCGGCGTAATTGCACCTCCGTTATTCCGTAGTCTCGGTGCAGAAGTGATAGAACTCTACTGTGAGCCCGATGGCAATTTCCCGAATCACCTGCCAGATCCTACTATACCCCACTATCTCGGAGATCTGCATACCGCGGTGGTAGACAAAGGAGCGCACATAGGGCTCGCTTCAGATTCCGATGGTGATCGTGCAGGAGCGGTATCGCCTCGAGGTAGGAACATCATAGGCGAACAGATTCTGGCACTACTATGCAAGCATATTCTGAAGGAGCATCCACATGCAACTATCGTTTACGATACCAAGTGCTCGGATGCGATACGAGAGATAATAATGGAGAATGACGGAGTACCGGTAGAGTATAAGACCGGATTCTCGTTCATAAAATCGAAGATGGCGGAGACCGGTGCCGTTGCTGGTGGTGAGATGTCCGGGCATGTGTACTTCACGAAGAACAACCGCGCGGACGATGCAGTATTTGCCTTCTCTGAGCTATTGCTGCTCATCACCAGGGAGTTTCATGAGCATAAGAGCACCGATATTGTGGATGATCTGCTTGATGACTTCCTCAGCCGATACGTGAACACACCCGAGATACGACTGCCGGTGGTGAATGACGATGAGAAGGAGCGAGTAAGTGATATCGTGGAGCGTCATTATAGAGAACTCGCCGCGGAACAGCCCGAACGATACCGCAGACGGACGGATGATAACGGTAATGATATAGATGGTGTGAAGATAGAGTTCGTGGAGCATCAGGGCTGGGCACTCATACGCCGTTCGAATACGTCTCCGGTAATTATATTACGTATGGAAGCGAAGACCCGGGACGGGTTGAGTGCGATCGAAGAGGCAGTAATAAGAGAGTTCCTCAAATTTGATACTGTGGATGTTGATGCAGACGAGTATGTGCGTGGAATAGTGAAGAGATTGCGACAGCAGAGCGATGAAAGATTTTGATACCCTGACCAGGGAACTGGAAGAGAAGATAAGGCAAGAGGAAGAGCAGATATACAGCAAGAAAGCACGGGAGGAGGCGTACAATCCGAAAAACGTCGGCGAACTCGACAATCCTGATGGTGCTGCCAGAATAACGGGTCCATGCGGTGATACAATGCAGATCCACTTACGGGTGGATGATGAAAAGATAACGGATAGCAGGTTTATAACGGATGGTTGCGGTGCTTCCGTCGCTTGTGGGAGCGTGATCACCCAGCTTATAAAGGGCAAAGCGATAGAGGAAGCGCTTAAGATAACGCCAGAGGATGTTTTAGATGTGCTCGATGGTCTACCGGATGATAATGTCCATTGTGCTGTACTGGCAGTGGAGACGCTGAGAGCAGCCATAAATGATTACAGAACGAGGCAGAATGGAGAGCGTATGAAAAGCGTATCGAAAAGCTTTTAATAAATAGATATAAAGGGAAATAAGGAGGAAGATAGACAGATGTTCGAGGCAGAGATAGATGCTGGTTTATTAAAAGAGTGTGTAGAGGCGATCGTTGCAGTGGTAGATGAAGGAAAGGTGCGGATATCAGATGAAGATTTAAACTTAAGGGCAGTGGACCCTTCCAATGTTGCCATGGTTACTTTCCAGCTGCAGCGTGATGCGTTTGATGTTTATCGATTCTCGAATGGGGACGGTGCAGAACTCGAGATGGGTATAGATTTTCCGAAACTGGGCGGGATACTGGGCATTGGTGGTAGAGAACAGGTCCGACTCTCGGT
Organism: Methanosarcinales archaeon; assembly: GCA_025464325.1. Lineage (GTDB taxonomy): Archaea > Halobacteriota > Syntropharchaeia > Alkanophagales > Methanospirareceae > G60ANME1. The sequence goes on from JAODGH010000034.1 coordinate 18,751, forward strand.
AGATGATAATGTCCAGAAGTTGAATGTGCAGATGGGTAGTCTTACCTACACGGTCAATCTGTTAGATCCGTCATCGTTGAGAAAAGAGCCGAAGGTGCCTGAACTTGAGTTCCCGGTGCAGGTTGTTATAGATACCGAGGAGTTCAGGAGGACGATACGTGCTGCCGAGAAGATAGGAGAGCACATTTTGTTCGGTGTAGAGGGTGATGAATTTTACATGGAAGTAGAAGGCGAGATGGACAAATTGCGACTGGGGATGCGAAAGGAGCAGCTGATTCACCTCACTCCGGGTACGCTTCACTCACTCTTCACGCTCGACTACATATCAGCAATGAGCAAAGGTATGGGTCATGTTGATCACATAACCCTGAATCTGGGCAAGAATTATCCGCTGCAGATAGAATTTGAGATCGCGGATGGCAAAGGTAAAGTCAGCTATCTGCTGGCGCCACGTGTTGAATAGGTACGCTATGCTTTATTTCATCACCTCAAACCCAAACAAGGTAAAAGAGATAAAGGAGCTAATTGCCGGTAGAATCGCTATACAGCATATCAACTATGAGTATCCGGAATTGCAACTGGATACGATCGAGGAAGTGGCAATGGCGAGTGCGAACTATATAAGACGTATGAAAGAGGTGAAAACACCGTTCTTTATAGAAGATTCCGGACTGTTAATTCACGCCCTGAACGATTTTCCTGGACCCTTCTCTGCTTTCGTATTCAGGAAAATAGGGAATGAGGGTATATTGAGGTTGATGGATGGCAAAACGGATCGCAGAGCCGTATTTAAGACCGTAATCGCGTTCTGTCAAACTGCGGATGATGAACCGCGTCTCTTCACGGGTACCGTAGAGGGGCGAATAACTGATAACGAACGTGGTGCGGGTGGTTTTGGATACGATCCAATCTTTGAATACGAGGGCAGGACGTTTGCGGAGATGAGTACCGTAGAGAAGAACAGGGTCTCTCACCGGGGTAGAGCGTTCATGGAATTTCTGAGACATTGCACCGGTAAAGTCGGTTGTGCGTTGTATAATAAAAAATAAAAAGAGGATTCTGGTTGTTTTGTTTTATTTTTTTATGCCCATATGCCAGTGCATAGTGGATTATTTCCCGGATAATGCGGATACCATAGTGTTTCTGTCCTGGTATGGGGTGTTGTGCTACGCGGTAACGCCGGATATTTACGATCGGCACCCGGGAGCGGGCATAGTTTCGTTAGATCCTCCGACCAGTGTTTCATATGTGGCAAGGTCGTTGTACAATTACCGGTAATATCGCAGGCTGTTATGTATATTGTGAGGACCGTTCCTGCTGGCTGTCCGGGTATCGTCGCGCTCCAGTAACCATCGAGAATGGTACCACTGTCCCTGGTCATTTTAACCGTTGTCACATGGTTCGATACATTTATGTATGTAAGATTAACCGATTGCACACCCATGTCGTCCGTGACATGTGCTGTTATTGTTACATCTTCATCAGCAACAGGACTGTCACTTGACTGTATGAAATCAACAACATCTGGTGGAGTGGTATATGCCCTCACACTCGCTTCCGCATCACTGGTGACTGTGCTACCATCTTCCTGTTCACCGGAGACGTTGACGTGATTGATTAGCATTCCGAGCTGGCTGGCATTTACGTTCAGGCGTGCATTGAGATATACGGTCCTTGACTCGGCAGGAGCAAGTTCACCCAGTGACCAGTTCACCCATTGTCCGTTGTTCTCTCCACCGTCGGTTGCACTGACGAATTCAAGCCCCAGCGGTAAGCTGTCATTTATATATACCGGGCTGAGGTTTGCTACGCCAGAATTGTAAACCATGATGGTAAAGTTGATAACCGTGCCGTTAACACCTTCAGAAGGCTCTGCATCTTTTATTACACTCAGCATTGTCTCTGTAGACGTGGATACCGTAACCACACAGTTGTCATCGTCACTAACCACCACACCCTCATCTGTGATGCCACTGACGTTAGCGATATTCGTAATAACGGGCTGATCTGAATCCGTAATAACGTAAGTCATCTTACCCGAGGTGGATTCATCAGGCATAAGCGTGTTCTTTCTCAGCTCTATCTGACCATATATCGCATCTGTCACCTCTATACCACTCAGTTCAACATCGCCGGTATTGATGACGTTGAAGCAATAAGTTACGGTATCACCGATTTGCGCGTTCAACGAATGATACCCGGGACAGGTACCATCAAGGGAAGCGGTCTTTATGATCGCTATTGCGGGAGTAAGTATCCGCGTTCTCTTCGTTATCTTTGCTATGATCTCATCGCCCATATCGTTTGTACCATTTATCGCGAGAGTGTTCTTCACCATCTTATCTGCTCCCACATCTGTCGCCTGCACGACATAATAACGGGTATAGGTCTCATTCTCGCCCGGTGGCAGATAAAGGTTCGTGTCCAGCAGTTCTTCCGTCCCGTCGGGATAAGTGTTGGTTACATTAAGTGTATAACCCACGCTGTCAGAGTTTGATACAGATAACGTATAGGTGATGGTCTCACCAACACTGTACACATCCGCTTCTGTGGTTATGTTCAATTCAATCCAGCCAGCACTCGCAGGTATCGGTGTGATCACAGCAAAGAACAGAAAAACCAGCAATAGGCATGGTATTAACCATGTATTGTTGCCCACCTTATTGTTGCCCACCTTGAACCATGTATTGTTGCCCACCTTGCATTGTCCTCTGTAGAAATACATCTTATTTTTCCTCCGTAATTTTACATGTGTACTCGACATATGTTATGTCACAACACCAATATAAGCTTTCCGGTGGCGTTTCCGGTGGAATCCGGCACCATCACCAAAAAAGATATAAGTGAGGAGGGCGTTGAGAATGGATAGGGGGTGAAAAAGAAGAAATGACTCCTGAATTGCTTATAGCGGGAATAATTATCGTTGTGCTGATACTACTGGCGTCCTCGATAAAAGTGGTCAAGGAATATGAAAGGGGAGTTATCTTTCGACTGGGACGACTTGTGGGTGCAAGGGGACCAGGGTTATTCCTTATTATACCGATCTTCGAGAGTATGGTGAAGGTAGACCTGCGGGTTATGGTATTTGACGTACCACCGCAGGAGGTTATAACCAGGGATAACGTCACCACGCGAGTAAACGCGGTCGTGTACTACCGTGTTATGGATCCGGAGAGGGCAATAACCGCGGTGGAACGATACGATTATGCTACATCTCAGATCGCTTTGACGACGATACGGGGCGTGATAGGGCAGGCGGAGCTGGACGAGTTGCTCTCCGAGCGGGATAAATTGAACCAGAGATTGCAGAAGATAATTGATGAAGCGACCGATCCGTGGGGCATAAAGGTCTCAGCAGTTGAAATAAAGGATGTGGAGCTGCCGAAGGAGATGCAGCGTGCCATGGCTGCGCAGGCTGAAGCGGAACGTGACAAGCGAGCACGAATAATAACCGCCGATGCGGAATTCCAGGCGGCAAAGAAGATCGCGGAAGCCGCGGGTGTACTCGAATCACAGAAAGGTGGGATGTTCATCCGGGCGTTGCAGATGATAAAAGAAGCTACGGAAGAGAAGGCTACCACTGTAATCATTCCGTTCCCGATAGAAATGCTCGAAGCTCTGGGCTATCAGACGATCAAGAAGTAGAGACCAGGTTTATTTGTGGTGGCATATTTGTTAATACATGTGGGGAAGCAATTTCTGGATATAACAGAGCAGGAAGAGGCGGAACGTAAGATACGGGAGCTGAGCGAGAGATTAGCGGAACGGATGGCTTCCGAGACCGAGGAAGTACGAATAGAAGAGGCGCGGGGTAGAATTGCTTCCACCGATATTTTTTCACCTCTTGATATACCGCCCTTTGACCGTGCAACAATGGATGGTTACGCGGTCGTGGCGTCCGATACGTACTATGCGAGCGAGGATAATCCCTCCATGCTTGTGGTGAAGGCGCGTATCCAGGCGGGAGATGCACCTTCCATAGGTGTAACGCGTGGGTTCTGCGCAGGCATAACCACCGGTGCTCCAATACCCGAAGGTGCTGATGCGGTTGTCAAAATAGAGAACACGACGGAGCATGATGACAATGTGAAGATTTACAAGCCTGTAGCGCCTGGTGAGAACATAATGCCCGCGGGCTCGGACATAAAGCGGGGCGAGAAGATAGTCAAACGAGGAAGCATGCTGACCATGCGTGATACGGGCGTTATGGCAGCGTGTGGCATGACCCGGCTGGAAGTACGCAAGAAGCCGCGGGTCGCGATTATATCCACGGGTAATGAATTGCTGATGCCGGGTGAAGACCTGACACCTGGCAAGATATACGATGTTAACGTACGTACGTTAAGTGATTGTGTGCGGGCTTGCGGTTCTGTACCGGTATCGCTCGGTATAGCACGGGACCGCAGGATAGAAATAGAAAATAAGATCGTAGAGGGTTTGAAGATGGATGCTGTATTGATCTCGGGCGGTACTTCAGCAGGTGGTGGTGACGAGGTGCCGGGAGCGATAGCAGATCTGGGAGAGATAATTCTGCATGGCGTTGATATAAAACCCGGGAAACCATTTGTTCTTGGTATCTGCGATGATAAGCCCGTATTCGGTCTGCCCGGTAATCCCACCTCGGCACTGATAACCTTCAATCTCTTTGTTGCACCGTTACTGCGCAGGATATCGGGATTGGAAACGCGAAAAACGGGTGACAGCCAACGTCGAATTGCACGTGCTGCGTGTAGAATCTTCTCAGAGGCGGGCAGGAACGAATATGTGATGGTGAGACTCGTCGCCGGGGGTGATGGACTCCTGGCTTATCCTATCCTGTCTGGTTCTGGTGCGATAACAACGCTCGCAAAGGCGGACGGATACATATATGTGGAGAAGGGGCGGGAGATAATAGAAGAGGGGGCGGTAGTTGAAGTGGTGCCATTGCCCTGAGCGGATGCCAGCGCTCGTACTTTATTCTCCCAGCCGGTATTTATATTCAAGACCATTCAGGGCATCTTCGTTCAGGTAGTATCTCAGTTTATCTCTGGCGATTATTCTAAATGCGAATCTAATCAACTCCTCGTAGAATTCGCAATAAGGTGAGGGGTTACAAAAATTACCCTGCATTGAATGTATCTCCGCAGGGCAAGGTGCACCACAGATATTCCGGAAGGCACAGGCATTACAGGGCTCAATCTTCTCTACTATCCTGCCTCGCACCATCCTGAACGGCTCAGAATCCATGATGTCTGAAATGGAGTCCCTGAAGATATTTCCCCCGTAGTATTCCTTAATACCGATGAACTCACCGCAAGGAAACACATCTCCTTTTGCACCGATAGCCAGGAAGCATCGCCCTCCTCCACAGGGTGATATATCACACATAAGTTTCCTTGCGGTAGGAGCAATGATACCCACCAGGATATTTGCGAAGTTACCAACGATTATCTGCCTCCCCGTTTCCCGTGTGAGTTCCTCGGCTCTCTCCAGGGCGCCGATGAAATATTTTATGAGCGCCTTATTGTCCGGCATCAGATGACGCGCCGATTCCTGCGTACCCCTGACGGGGTTCAGCAAAACGGAGGGTACTCTTCTGTCATGCAGGAAACTTACCATCTCCGGGAGTTGCGCTACATTTTGGTTCGTCACGGTCGTTACCACATTCAGTCTTTGATAGCCATCAAACCACTCAATAGCTTCTACGATGTCCTCAAATGTCCCTTCTCCACTCCATGTCTTCCTCAGTGAATTATGTACTTCCGGATAGGGCGAATCCAGCGTGGTTCCCACACTCACACCATGCTTCTTGATGAAATCCACATCTTCCTCTTTGAAAAGCGTGCCATTTGTTTGAATGCCGAAGTATAATTTGTCCTCAAATTCTTCTACGGCATCGAAAATCTCTTCTTTCATCAATAATGGCTCGCTACCATGGAACACAATGGTGAGCTTTCTGCCTCCTTCGTTCTCTTCAGCATATTCACATGCTTTCGTAAGTATCACAAAAAGCTGCTCCTTCTTCAGTTGCTGGTGGCTTCTCCTTAGCTCCTGTGGTATATAGCAGTATGAACAATTCAGATTGCATCTGCTTACCGAATTCATGTAAATAACCGCGAGCGATGACTTGAATCGGAACACTTGCATCTCTTCTTCACACTCTCGCTTGACTCTGTCATACAGCGGTAGAATCTCCTGCCTTATCTTTGAATTGATATCCTCGCCCCTGGGAACCAGCGCCCAAAATACGGTATCCGGGTCGATGACGAGCAGGGATTCACCATCGATGTCACAAACCGTCAAATGCGGGTGATGCCCGGTATTGTAATGCATTTGTACTGTCCGATCGTGCTAAAAGAGCGCCTTATCAGCAGGTGATTCACCGAACATGTAGTGCGATAACCCCCCATTTGCCGCCGTAGGACATTTCAACCGGTACGCCATCACGCTTTGCTTCTCTTCGTTCTCTTCTTTTACACCCTTCTCACTAATATTCGTGCTCATGATAGCTATCTTCGGGCAGTCAGTATTTAAGTGTATCTTTTTGTAATACATATGTAATGCAATATTAACGGCGATGGTGAAAGGGGCATCAAAAATGGAACCCGTAAATATCAGAATGCCAAAGGCTAAAATACAGAAGATCGATGAGATCGCTACCAGGCACGGTATCACACGCTCTGAAGTAGTAAGGCATGCACTGACAATTTATTTCCAGCTATTAGAGAATATAGGCGGATTCATAAACCTCAGGAGCATGAAAATAGCACCTGATGAGATTTCTATTTCTAAATGGGGCGACCTCGTGATTATGAAGCTCAAGAACGGACAGGTGTTAGTACTGGCTAATACTTCCTCGGGTGGTATAGGACCGAAAAGAGAAGACCAGATTAAAATCGATGGTACACTCCTTGGTCGGTTAATGGCTCGAACAGTGCTTATAAAGATTCTGGCTGTGGGGGCGCAACCGATTGTTCTGATCGTCAACCTGAGTGTGGAATTCTTCCCTACGGGCTCACAAATATTCCAGGGTATAAGGGAGGAATCGCATAAAATTAGTACACTGGAGATATTAGAAGGTCATACCGAAGAAAACATTGAAACAAGCCAGACGGGCATGTGCATTACTGCACTGGGGCTATGCATGGAGAAGGAATTGAAGATAGGGAAGTCGCTGCAAAACGATTTGATCGTTGCCATCGGTGAGCCGAGGGTACGGGAAGAAGTGTTAAACGCTGGTACCGGGAGCATTGTGGGGGTGGAAGACGTACAGAAACTTTCCATGAAAGAATTTATCCATGAGATTATACCGGTAGGTCATGATGGGATAATGGGGAGTTTAGAAATGATGCGGAATAAATCGGGCTATAAGTGCAGAATAGAGCAAAGGCGGACAATAGACATAGAAAAATCAGCGGGGCCTTCAACCGTTGTGCTTGTTACGCTGGAGGAGGACAAACTGGAAACACTGAAGAATATGGTTAAAAGAGATATTCAAGTTGTGGGCAGGATACTTTAGCATAGCATAGCATTTACGCGCTCTCCACGACAACCATTCAGTAATATCCTGTAAATTATCCTTTGGGTTGATAACCCGCTATATCACTATTCTCACCAGAGGTATATGCAAACAAACGAACTTTTTGACAGAACGCTCCGTATAGCGCTGCAAACTCCTTAATGAGGAAGCATCATCAGTTTTGTCATTTTGAAGTTCTTCCTTACCGGAAATATCGATGATATAACGTTGAATCTGGATATCGCCATGACATAGCTCCGGTATCAGTAATATCCGCGGTCAGAGATGATTATATCACCATCTCGGGCGATGGTTGATGTAGCATGAGCATGAAATTGAGAGCTTATAAACCTATGTGGCAGCCTTTTGATTGAGAATATCACCATTTGAACTCTTTTTACTCCGGGGTATTTTCCATTCATCTTATTATCAGGATGCGGTTCTTTTTCGCTATACATTGTGTAAATGCAATAAGACTATGTTAGAACTCTGCTCGGATGAACTATTATATCTGATCCGAAGCTTTATACTTCATTATGAAAGCAATCCTTGCACTCGAAGATGGAACGGTGGTAGAGGGTGTGGGATGGGGTGCAGAAGGTGCAGCACAGGGTGAACTGGTATTTGCAACACCATTTACGGGCTATGAAGAGGCACTTACTGACCCCTCGTACAGAGGGCAGATATTAATGTTCACGTACCCGCTTGTGGGCAATTATGGTGTTAGCGGTGCCAGATTCCAGTCTGATGGTATAAAGGTGGAGGGTTTTGTGGTCCGTGAGCGCTGTACCGAGCCTTCTCACTACATGGGTACACGCAGTATAGACGAGTTCCTGCGTGATGAAGGTGTGCCCGGCATCTGCGAAGTTGATACCCGTATGCTGACGATAAAGACGAGGCAGTACGGCACGATGAAGGCATACCTGCAGGTGGGTAACAGGCTAACCGATGATGACCGGGTACACGCACTGGAACTCGCGAAAAACCAGCCAGATATAACGGAACTCGACCTGATAGAGAAGGTCTCTTGCGACCGGAAATACAGGATACCGGGTAGCGGGAAGCGGATCGCAGTGATAGACCTTGGTGTTAAGAGGAACATATTAGAGAGCCTGAGAAGGCGTGATTTTGATATTATCGTATTTCCCGGTACGGTAAATGTTCTGGAGCTGAAAGATTCAGAACCGGATGCCCTGTTGCTATCCAATGGTCCTGGCGATCCCAAGCGAGCGATAAGCGCCACACAGGTGGTAAAAGAGCTCGCGGGTACTATGCCCATATTCGGTATCTGTCTGGGTCTACAGGTAATAGCGCTTGCACTCGGCTGTGAGACGTATAAATTGAAGTTCGGGCACAGAGGTGCAAATCAACCTGTAAAGGATCACAAAAATTCACGTGTCTATATCACTTCTCAGAACCACGGCTTCGCAGTGGACAGGGATTCGATGGAAGGTATCGTGGAGCTGACACAGACAAATGCCAATGACGGTACCGTAGAAGCATTTGAAGATTCGTATCTTGGCATAAGGTGTGTCCAGTACCATCCGGAGGCGAGCCCGGGTCCATGGGATACCGAAGAGTTATTCTTTGACGGTATCAAACGGATGATAACGGAATGGTGCTGAAAGAGGATGAGGATGGTTTAGTGGAGCGACGTGAGATCCTGCAGCACTGGGAACTTGGGGGTAAGTCCTTACTTGATATTGGTGTGGGTCCGCTTTCGATAATCGCAGCGCGGGATTTCAATTGCAGGGTTACGAATATAGACATATCAGTGACAGCGTTGAAGAACGCGGAACGAGATGCCAGGGCGGAAGGCGTAGCTGACAGGATCCACTACGAGTTAGGCGATGCCACTGCTCTTCGCTATGATGATGCGAGTTTCGATGCCGTTATAAGCTATGGTGCATTGCATCACATTGAACCGGGGAAACGGAACGATTTCGTGGAGGAGGTGTACCGTGTAGCGAGGGAGATGGTAATTATTGCGGAGCTGAATGATGCAGGATTTATGCGGATACATGGCGGTACCGGTGAGTTTCAAGCGGTTGACACCCGATGGCTGGAACGGAAGCTACGTTCCTGTGACGGCCTGCTGGATAAATATACGGGTACAGCGATGACCATCTATGTACTGCAGAAATGATGCAGTTACTGCAGAAATAACACAATTCACATCTGAAGCAAGCGGATCATATTTTGCACGTGGTTGGAGTAACGTTTCACACGGGCTTTTTGAACCAGCGCCCTATCACGAACACCTCCGCGCTTTTTTTACGTGAGGATTTTGGCGTATATGCCCTCGTATCACGGAACAGCTCCTTCACAGACTTATAGAATCCACTGTAGTATTCGCTCTGGAATATCTTGGCAACGAAGTTACCTCCGGGCTTCAAGACCGCCTCTGCTATGTGTAGTGCCGAGTCACTCAATACAAATGAGTGGTAATGGTCATACGCACGGTTACCCGATAACCTGGGTGCCGCATCCGAGATCACAACATCTGCAGCCCGCTGCGGAAGTACGTTCCTGATCGCTTTTATGGTTGATTCTCGCTCTGTTATGTCGCATTCTATAGTGATCACGCCTTCTATTCCCGCTATGCGTTGCAGATCCACACTGATCACCCTACCCCGATCGCCAACCAGCTCCTTTGCTACCTGTGACCAGCCACCCGGTGCGGCACCGAGATCTACAACCGTATCACCGCTCTTTATTAGCCTGAATCTCGCATTTATCTCTTTCAATTTGTAAGCGGAACGCGCCCTGTAGCCCTGTTCCTTTGCCAGCACATAATATCTATCCCGTGCCAGTTCCGCTTTCCGTACCATGGTAAAGCTCTTTTCTCCTCGCTTCCAGCATCTCTATCTCGCGTCCTATGTATTCTGCAGCACAGATCACTCTTGTACCGGTACCGCTGGCGTATTCATACACTTCCGCTATTCGCTCACGGTAGTTCAGGTCGCGCATGAAATGATGCTCCACTATGAGCTCCTTCAGCTTGCACTCTTCGATCATCCTGCACATATTATTTACCGATAGAGCCAGACTCTTCTTCGAATACCGGAACCCGAGCATATATGTCATGGGTCCGTCAAGTATAACAATATCGGGCTTCTCACGAATGATGAATTCCACCTGTGCATCCACCGAGGGACCTTCAACATCGCTCGTGAATATCATCTTCTCACCACCACTCGCTATACTGACCTCAACAACGTACCCCAACCTCGGATTTGTACCATGATAGACCGCGTTCGAGAATGTAATAGTGGTGGATCCATGCCTGAATTCCCTGCCATCGGCTGTATCTATCGACTCCGGTATGCCTTTCAGTTTATCAAGGAAATAAGATGCGCGTTCTTTCTGACTCCTGTTTATATTCTCCGCTGGATGCTTCAGATAGAGTATTTTACCCGCGTATATCCCGGGCTCATCGGGGTTATGATGATCGTAATGGTAATGCGTGACGATCATGACATCACACTGTGCTGCATGCTCTTTTACGACTGACCACGTCTCTTGCAGCCTCTGTTCCTCTAAAGGATGTGGCGGGAGGTGATACCTGCTGGGTGCCAGTGACACACCCGGGTCTATCAACACCGTTACGTCATCGGTCTCCACAAAGGTAGCCATAGAACGTACACCAAAACTGTCAAATGCCAGTGGCTTTATGGACAACATAATTAATAATGCTAAGACCGGCATCAAAATTAAAACTATCCGAGCAGCACACAAAAACGATAATTATTGAAATCGTAGTGTATCGAGGAATCTATTCATGTCCTCGTAAACCACATTCCCTACCACGATTACATCCGCATATTGCTTCATCTCCTTCGCTTTCTCGCTCGAATCTATGCCACCTCCATAGAATATCGTTGCGTTACAGTGCTCATTCAGCGCTTTAAGCAATTCAGGATCGCCGTACGTGCCACTGTATTCTATGTACACAATGGGTAGATTAAGGTATCGCCCGGCATAGAGTGCGTATGCAATGACATCGTCTGTACTCAGGTCCGTTTTCGCCATTGTTAGTCTTGCAACCGCGGAATCAGGATTCAATACGATGTACGCTTCCGGTATCACCCTATCCCACTTTATATCATGGTTCCTTATCCAGTCCACGTGCCTGCCAACAATCCATTGCGAGTCCTGAGCGTTGAGAACCAGAGGCACAAAGACGTAATCGACTCCTTCATACGTTATCGCTTCGGGTATCACCGGCTCCAGTACCAGTGGTATATCGTATCCTTTCAGACGAGATACGAGCATTCTCGTATTCTCCTGTGTGATGTTCTGCGTACCTGAGACCATTATGACATCTGTGCCACTACGCACTATCGTCTCCAGATCCCTATCACTTATCGATTTATCGGGATCAAGCTTTGTGATGTGTCTCCAGTTCCGCCAGGGCTCTACTAACATTCCGGTCTGTCTGATAGATAAATAGAGAAGGGGTCAGAAGTTAAAATACACTCCCTGTCTCCGCTTCTGGCAGTATCTTGAGTAAATAGCCTTCGTACAGCGATTTCTTTATCTCGCATATATCGGACAGTTTCCTGTTACCTATTTCTATGTTGCGTATCTGCTCCTCTTCGCCTGGCTCTAACTTCACACGCAAACCATCAAGATGAATTATGGTGGAGAACTCCTCACCCGGTTTTGGCGGGATAGTCATGTCTATCAGTTCTTTCAAGAATAATGGTGAGGCTGCGAGTGGATCTTCCTCTATCTCGCGTCGTCTGACATCAAGCTCAGCACGCAATCCCTCCACCATCTTCTCCAGACTCGCTATCTCATGTTTGCGCTTCATCCGTTCGGTTCTACGTCCGATATTACCAACATAGTGTGGCAAATCCATCTCAGGTGGTCCCCCAACTATTATATACGGCACTTCCAGATCGTCACATATCCGCTTTTTATCCTCTATGCACTCCTTGAAGTTTCCAAATATGAATACCGCAGCGTCACATTCCTCTATTATCCTCTTCTCTTCTACCTTCATCTGGGCTATACGCTTGCCGACACCACGTGTCAGCCCCATCATATTCGTAATAGCACCTTTACGTCTCAGGAATTCCGCGACATCACACATGGGATCTACTGCATGGTGCCTGCCGAGAGAAGGGACAACTATCATTATCTCCGCACCCGCAAGTGGTAATTCTATCAGCTTACCACCAACCTCTTTAACTTTGTTCCTTATCACCTTCTCCTCTTCTGCCGGAAATGCCAGATGCAGCATCGTCTCCATCTGCATCACCATCTCCTGGAGTATGAACCCACCAATATCCTGCGTCAGCTCTTTCAACTCGTTGAACTTGTACACACCGCCAGAGAACATCATTATCTTATACATCTCACTGTCCCCCCTTTCTCTAATTCCGCCACCATATCCTCCACCCGCTTCTTCCATTCATCCGATATCGGATTCTCTGATGCGATGATAGTCACCCTGCCAGACGAAGGTAACGGATACCGGACACGCGCACCCTCGGGCAATATCCGATCCACAGCATCCAGTATCCGGACATTCAGATCTTCCCTGGGCTCGTAGACCACCATCTTCATCAGCTTTTCCATCTCCTTTGCATCCACATCCACGGTTATCTCCAGCCTGCTCAGCTGTTTCACACGATCGTCAAACTTATCCCAGAGCAGTGCGAGCAGCTTTGGTGCGTACTTCTCGTCCGTTATCTTCAACCTATTATCGCCCCGTAATGTCATGTCATTCACTGTAATAGGGCTCGGTACTCTGCCTATCTTAACCGAAATGACAAATACATGTTCTGAAGGATCGCAAAACAGATATACGTTATCCACATTGCTGTGTAACCCTACTTCTCTGAATATATTCTGACAGATCCTGCTATAACTCGCATTTGCAAATTCATCTCCCCCTTCTACTTTTACTTCCATCTCCCTATCACTCTATAAATGAAATAAAATTATAACCCTACATATTTCTTTTTTGCTTTTTTATTCGCTCACCGAGTATGCAGCCGCCACCCTGGATACCACCTATCGGATTCGCAGGTGTCCCGAACTGATGCATGCACCTGCCAAGTACTGCAGCGCCACGAGCCAGTGCGTCATCGGCAAATATCACCTCGTTCTCCATATTACGCCCGAATAGGTCACTCAGTTTCTCCAGTATCAGTTCCGGCTTCCGTCCGGTAATGCCCGCCCTGCCTGTGATACCTATCTTCGTATTTGGCAGTAATAACCCCTCCTCCTTCGCTATTGCGACCAGACGCTCGGTTATGCACGCAGAGACCTCGTCTATTACCGGGTGAATATACTGAATACCTGCATCTTTCTTTATCTCCTCGCCAATTTCGCTTATTTTCGGTAGATCTGATAGGTTATCCCCGGCATCAACGCCGATCAATGTAACACCGTTCTTCCTCGCTGCTTCTATATTCACCGGTGATCCGCCGACCCGTGTTCCCGAAGTGATCTTTTCTATCTTCAAATGGCTTAAAACCGCCTCCGCGTACGTTTTTACCACTCCCTTCTTCACTTTGTAACGCCCCTGCATCGGGAAATCAAGCACCGAGGGGTATTTCTCACTCACTACCTTCGATACCAGTGCATCGGGTATGGCACCTGCAAGTCCACAGTAGCTGCCCACCACCTTCGAATAGGGCAATTGATCGTCGGTTATACGTCCAGCGAGGGTAGTCCCAAAGTCCAGCGACAGAACAGGATTGCGATAGTCCACATCAAGCCATTTCGCAGCTCCTTTAAGACCAGCGGTCACAAGTTCACCTTCCATCTCGTTCGCTACCAGCGATTCACCGCCTGGTGCTTCGTTACCCGTTACCGCACCATCGAAATAGACCTTATCCATCTGGGAGTAGTTCCTCAGTTCGGCTGGTATATCATTTATAGTCATCGGTGAGATCATCTTCCTTGGCGGTACCCCCGCGAGCATGCAACCTTTGGCCAGTGCTTGAATCACACCCTGAATCTCGTCAACAGTGGTGAATCCCGCAGTTACACCCGAAGAACGCACGACGAAATGCAGATCCGCTACCGTTACCCCGGCTGCGCGTGCGCTTTCCACCAGTGTATCTTTTACAAGATTCGCAATAGAATCCACCGAAAGCCCAACGTTCGTTATCGTATGACAGAAGACATCCCGGTCCGACAATGCCTCTCGAGTCATCCTGACCGCCCTATCAAGTATATACGTCTTCCCGCTCGTCAGATCTGTCGCGCTCAATATGGACTTTGTGGTGCTATTACCGAGTTCTACACTCGCCACAATGAATATGGGTTTCAGTGTGAGTTCACCGCGAGAGAGGCGTAAAATGAAAAACAGATCGCTGTAACTCATTCTCCTGGTGTGCAATATCTTCGGATGATACTTCTTACCGAATAATCCCATCTTCTCCTGCTCGCCTCCACTACTGGTTTGATTGGTATACGTTGAACCGTATAAACATCTATCCGTATAAATATGATCAGTATATAAATACAGGCAAAATGGGTGTATGAATAAAAAAAAGACTCATTGATTGTTACCTTGCAGGGAAACAAAACGTAAAAATAGAAAAGATTTATATATGCTAATACTTGTTATCCATTTTTATGGGACTGATAGTAGTATTGCTCTTTGCATGGATGTTAGTGATAGCGTTCTTAGCGTTCGTAGCGTGCACATTCGAGGATCTGGAGTCAGACATAGGGTCACAGAGCAATCCGAACTCGCAGGTACAGCTGGCTGCACAGGTGGGGCAGGTACATCGGTTCTTCAATAAAGCGATCTCTGGCGAGCCATTATCAAACGCGCTTTATTGCGCAACGGCGGGGACGATAACGTGGATGCTGTTACAGAAGCTTGAACCTTTTGTTCCTGACGCACCATGGAAGGCTGCAGTGCTGGCAATACCCGTTGGCGTACTCGGTGCGGCGATGGTACACCTGATATTTTCGACAACCGCGCATTGTGGCAGAACGGTTGCACAGAAACGGTTCGAGCAACCACTCTATCTCGATGTGCTCTACGGTCATTTGCTGCCAATAGCGACACATGGATACATGACCACGTTCTGTATAACCACAATTGCATACATACAGAGCAACCTGGGGACTTTATCGGGCAATCCTGCATTGAATCATCCGTTCGCTCTGCCCATGCTCGGGTTTATATGGGGCATTACCGTGGGTTCAATCGGATCTTCAACCGGGGATGTCCATTATGGAACGGAGCGAGAATTTCAGGATAGACCGTTCGGTGAGGGTAAGCGAGTGATTTATCACGGTAAGATAACGAGATATGCGGAGTGCGGTATTCGTACACAGCGAGACATAGCGGGGTTCTGTGCGAAGTTTGGGGGACCTGTCACGGGTATGACATTCGGACTGATCATCCTGTTCGAGAACTGGAGGAATATGGTGGGAATGGTACTCGCTGGCTTTTTACCTGATCTGCCGGCATTCACACCTACTGGAGATATGACGGCGGTGATATCGATTGTGGCTGGTTTACTGATCATTGCAGCACTGGCGCTTGGCAATCTGACGTTCGTTAGATGGGTGAGGAAGAGATGTGGACCGTTCGTAGGAGAGTGATGTGAGGCTATGGAACCGACGTTAATGATATTGATATTGGTACTGGTAGTGATAGGCGGGTTACTGGCGAGTCTGGGTGCACATCTGCTACCTGTGGGTGGTGCACCGGCGGCAATGGGTACTGCAACAGGAATAGCGACCGGAACGGTGCAGATAATGCTGGGAGCAGTGATGACGGGCTTATTCACGGCTTCATCGGTAGCTACACTCACGAACAACCTGGCACTCGTTGCACTATCGGGCGCAATTGGAGCGACAATAATGATAAGTGTGGTGATGCTTATGGCGAATATCCTGTACGCGTTCGGCTGCGGTGTGGTTCCCGTATCCGGAAGAGTACCTGTGGATCCGATAACGAAAGAGCCGCAGACGCCGTACAAGACACCGCAAACCGACGGACACGGGGTACCCAATGTGGTTTTCGTATCCGGTATGCTGGGCGGTTTTTCTGGTGGGCTCGGTGGTGCACTTATGTACTACGCATTACTGAACTACGCACACTTTTCACCGAATACAGCGGGAATAGGCGCAATGTCTATCTTCGTGCCCAACGCGATCATCGCGGCTTATAACATTCGGGGTACCATAGAGGGTTTCCATGATCCGAAATTCAAGCGATTGCCGTTCTCTCTGGCTACTTCTTTCGTTGTATCTCTGTTGTGTGGGATCGTGGTGGTGATTGCGGCTTCGGTACTGGGAGGTGTGGCATAAGATGACAGTAACACCTGCAGCAGTGGAGGAGGAAGCACCTGCTGAAAAGAAACTGGACTTCTCCTTCCCGCCTGGCGAGACCGAGTTAGGGATAATCGCAGGTATAATATCAGCGGTGGTGGTCACGTTAGCGGCACTTCCAGCGGTGATAAAGGGAGCGGCATTGATTTTCGCCATTCTCTGGGGAATGGACTCGGTACGAAAGACATCTAAGTATGGACTGGGAACGGGTGTTCCGTCCATAGGCGTACTGGCAATCGGTTATGGTGTGATCGGTACGTTGATGGGGTTAGCACTGGCGGAGTATGGTAGAGCCGGACAGTTTTATCCAGGGGTTCTGGTAGGTGTGCTCGTGATGGGAGGCATTGGTCTGATTTCAGGTATAATGTCGAATCACGAGAAGCTTGTGGCGATGAAGATCCCGCATTTAGAGCGAGCGATGATGGAGCTGGGAATGACCGGTACACTGATCATATTACTCGAATGTTCCATTGTGACGGGTTCACTGAATTTCGGTGCAGTGTTAGAAGATGTGATAGAGACAGGAGTCATAGCACTGATGTTCATCTTCTCGGCTTTTGCGATATTCCATCCGTACAACGCATGTCTTGGTCCAGACGAACGTAGAGAGCGAACGAGAATGGTCGCGGTAGAGATCGGGGGGTTGATATGTATCCTGCTTGGATTTGCGCAGATAGTGATCGGGACTTCACCTTACGGGATCTTAGACGGTGTGTCACTGGTGGTCTTTGGTGCTGTGATATGGATAGTGTTCTTCAGGATGTTCATCAGGGCGTGTTTCAAAGAAGCGTATGCTACGGTGGGTACCGGATTGATCAAGACATTAGGATAAAGGAGGGTGACAGAAGATGATAGTGATAAATGATAAATATGGTGTGGTGCTGGATCCCGGTACTCTCACAGTGGGCATCACTAAGCCGGGGTTCTACAAGGTAGGACTCTGGCCTATAGAAGACCAGCTGACAGTTATGGAGAGGGCTGTGGACGATCTCTTCAATTGCCTCGATCCAACAACGAGATTCTCTATGGGACAGCCGAACAGGGAAGGAATGCTGAGCAAAGCAGGCTTCACCACGTACTTCATGGTAGGATTGACCTTTGGGATACTGGCGGTTGCGCTTCTGTTCATAGCATTGGGTGGAGGTGTATGAAATGGTAGAGAAGAAAGAAGTTCCCGACGGATGGCCACTTGTGACCGGTGATTACGAAGTTGGCGATCCGAAGAGCTGTGTGGCGGTATGTTCGTGTGGATCGTATTTCCACATAGAGAACCTGAAAGGAGTGGCGATACAGGGACCTGACAAGACAGAGAACATCGGGATAGAGAAGATCATTACAAATATAATATCGAATCCAAACATACGATTTCTTATACTCGCGGGTGCAGAGGTTCCAGGTCATAGAAGTGGCGATTCAATGAAAGCGCTGGTGGAAAACGGTATTGATCCCGATACCCATAAGATAATAGGCACTCCAGGTGCGATTCCATTCATCGAGAACTTACCTGATGAGGCTGTGGAACGGTTCAGACAGCAGGTAGAAGTAATCGACATGATCGGGGTGGAGGATTACGGTCAGATAAATGCGAAGATCCAGGAGCTAATAGCACGCGATCCCGGTGCGTTCCCGGGGGATCCGATGATAGTGAAGATAGGCGAGGAAGAAGCAGCTGCGGCAGTATTAGAAATGCCACTGGCGATGCCCGCCACGCCCTATATGGGTGTGATAGATCGTGCAACCGATCAAATAACATATAAAGCACAGTTGATTGCAAGAGATCAGAAATTGACTTCAGGACTGTCCCGAAATGCGCTGATAGGACTGATGGCAGGGGTTATCTCGGCACTGATCTTTCTCTTGCCACTTTTGGTATGGGGGGTGATATAAATGCCGGCACCGAGAGTTGAACAGAACACGCCGGAAACCGCTCTATTAAACGCACGGGTCGAAGATCTCAGGCACTTCATCACAATGATCGGTCGAGATTCCCGTTTTGCAGCCGGACTCTGGGCGGGGATCGTAAAAGGACTTGCAACGGGACTGTTCATCAGCTTCTTCCTGGTAGGGCTCAAGCTGGTGTTTTGAGATATGACATGAGGTGAAGAGAAATGGTAGAAGAAGAGATAAAAGAAGAAGAAGATGTGGAGAAGCCGGTACCCGTTGCAGTAACGCCACCAGAACACGTGAAACTGATGGATCGGTTGAACGAGATGGACGCTCGTGTGGAATTTGTAGCAGGTGAGCTGTGGCAACGACAGGGAGAACGACTGGGATTTACAATAGGGCTTCTGTACGGGGTGTTAATTGGTATGATCGCGTATGTAATATTCCTGATGTAGGAAAGGAGGGATAAGAAGATGTTTTTGTTTGACAGGAAACAGGAAATATATGACATAGCTGGAGTGAAAGTGGGAGGACAGCCAGGAGAGACGCCGACGGTTCTTTGTGGTACGATATTTTACGCGAAGCACTATCTGGTCGAGGACGCGGATAAGGGTATATTCGACAAGAAAGCTGCGGAAGACGTGATAAACAAACAGGACGAGTTCTCTGATCTGACGGGGAACCCGTGCATGATGCAGATATTCTCGGAATCACCGGAGGCAATGGAGAAGGAGATCGCGTTCTGTACGGAGGTAAGCGACTCGCCCTTCCTTATCGATTCAACGGTCGCGGAAGCTAAGATAGCGGGTCTCAAATATGTGGACGAAGTGGGACTGACAGACAGGGCGGTATATAACTCGATAAACGTATCGTGTTCTGAAGAGGAGCTGAAGGTGATAGAGGAGTCCAAGTTAGAAGCAGCGATTATACTGGCGTTTAATCCAAAAGATTCAACAGTCGCGGGAAAGATCGATCTGCTGGAGACCGGTGCGGGTACCTTCGATAAAGGTCTGGTGTATCTTGCACGAGATATAGGCGTGACAAAACTGCTATGTGATCCTGCTACGCTGCCTATAGGCGCCGGAGTAGGGTCATCGGTAGCTTCCGGGTTCGCTGTGAAGTCGAAATACGGCATTGCCGTAGGACTGGGTATCCACAATGCACCGTCCGCATGGACGTGGCTCAAGACTTTCAGAAAAGAACACGCGACAAAAGGTCCCGGCGGCTGGGAAGGGCTCGGTGCAGATGTGTTCCGTATATGTGATATTGGGTCTAATGTTATACCGGTGATAGCGGGACAGGATTTCGTACTCTACGGACCCATAGAAAATGCACCACTGGTCTTCCCTCTGGTCGGTATGGCAGATATAATCATAGCAGAGGCGAACAAAGCAGAACACGATATGGAACCGAAAGGGGAACATCCTCTCACAAAGATGGGAGCATAGGGGGTTTTTTTATTTATCCCCTTGTTTTATTTATTTTTTGATATTTTTGCTGTGTTGCGCATTCCTAAGAGCTCTTCATTTAACACTACGTTCCGCTCTATCCGTCACTCACGTAGCTTATAGCCTCCCTGTACCTTAACCACTATGCCCGAATACCGTAACCAGTTCAGAAACTTCTTCGCATATGTCCGTTTCGTTACCGTTGACCAGTCCTTATTAAATTCCTGAGCCAGCATTTCTCCAAGTCTCCGCAGTGTTAGCTTACCACCGTCCGTATACAGTCGTTCTATAAGCTTCTTATACCCGGAACTGTACAGATGCTCTGTGAACAGTCGTCGTCTCAGTCCGTCACTGCACCGTGCGATCTCTCTGCCATCTGCAGTCAATTCATAAAATCCTCTACGCGAATGTTTGACGAAGCCCAGTGCACGACAGCACGCGAGTTCCTGGCTCAATCGACGCTCATTCGTCCCGATCTCTTTCGCGAGTTCGTGTATTTCACTACCCATCGGGAACAGAACCTCCAGTATCCTCAGCATCTTCTCCACACTGAGATAAGGTGCGGGACTGCCCATCTCAGCTGTTTCTTCCTCCAGCCGTAAGATGCCACTCCTGTAATGCCCGAAGCCCGTAAAATCCAGTATACTCGCAATTGCAGCACCATAGGTCTTCAATGTCAGCGGATTCGTCCATTTCTTATCGTATCGCCTGACTATCTCCTCACCTATCTCGAAAATGGTCAGCTTCCCACGCTCTTGAAGCTTATTCTTTATCACATCAAAATACTCGATTTTATTGACCTGCTCCTCCAGCACCCTCCTGGCAGCTCCATCTTCCGCTCTGATCAGAAGTGCGTACCTCGTTCCCGGTTCTGTAAATCTGAGTTTTCGCCGTCCCGTCATGAATTTAAGCGCTTTCAGTGTCGCTATAAAATTATTGATCGTTGTGGTATTTGCACCCGTTGCATTTGCTATGTCCCGCGTTGTGAACTCCTTATCCAGATATTCTTCTGGTATCTCTTTCAGTATCTCATTCACTTTGCCGATACGCAGATATGGGAAATATCTCGAATCTTTCATAGTAGCTCTTCACTCCTATCCTATATTTCTGAGCGCACTTCTGCACGCTCCTTTGCCAGTACATCCAGTATCTCCTCGTATACTGCCTTCAATTCCGCCCGTTTCACTCGTACCAGTAGCTTCTTTATCACCAGTTCCGGCATGCTCGAGCCGATATGATTGAACATCGGCTGTCTATCCACGATGATATTACCCGAATCATCCAGCCCCTCCGGTTCTATACCATCTACCCGGATCTTCCTCATACTTATGTACGGCAGTATTTCATTTATCAGATGCGTTATAACAACCGCGAGCGTATCTTCCCGCAGGTTATTCAGGATCGAAGCCATTATCCTGCCCATAGCTCCGGGCTCGGTCAATGCTTCCAGCTCGTCTATCAACACCACCTTTCCCCCTTCGCGCATGAATAGCCGGCTCAACGCCCGCATTGAGTATTCAAACGATCCCGTCTTCTTTATCATCTTCCGTCTGTACAGGTAAAGCGGCATTACGGGTATCTCCGCTCTCTCCGCAGGTACTGGCAGACCCAGCCCGGTAAGTATAACAGATGTTGCGAGAGTGTTCAACAGACAGGTCTTACCGCCACTATTCGCCCCGGTCAGGATGGCTATCGGGTGTGGTGTGGCGCCAAAAATTCCGAGCTTGACCTTGCCCACCGAATATGATACCGGAACCACTTTCTCACCGCCCTGTCGTTCCTCTTCCTTCAAAAATATGTTCTTACCCTGCTCCACACCCAGACCACCATCCACAAGCTCCGGGATGTTCAGCTCGAAATCGCGTGCAAATAGTGCTATCGCAATCAGAAAATCGAGATAGAATAGCCTCTTTATACCCGTATCAATCGAATCTCTGTACTGTTCCAGTTGTTTCGCCAGGTTTCTTAACCTGTAATAACGCCTCTCTGCCTTCTCTCGCATGTATCTCTGTCTTAAACCCTCTAACCCGTCACGAGCGAATTCAAAGGCTGTAGCACCCGATTCAAGACCGTCATACGCACACTCTCTCAGTATTAATCGGGCATCATCCCTGAGCATCAGTTCATCCGCCATCTCCATAAGAATCTCCTCAAGATAGACCCTGAACTCATCCGCGTTGCCACCTGCTCTCATTATCCGTGCAGCCTCTCTGCTTATCTTAGCCTCATATTTCAGAACCACCTCATCAAAGCTGATGTTCTCTACCTTCTCATTCTTCGCGTCATCGATGAGTGCACTTGCAGCTTTTAAATCGGATATTGACACGTCCCTGAACAACATCGAGTCCCGTAAAATCTCGAACTGCTCGAGAATCTCTATCAACGCTTCTATCGCACCTTGCTTCACTACGTAGTTCCTGACAACGAATTCCGGATATACCTCACATGGTTCTGACAGCTCAGCACTATTCTTTGGTATGATGCCCGTTTCAGCATATGACGGCTCCTGTTCATCGATCAGCAAAATGTAGTCCTCCCTGCTTACAAGTTCTTTCGCCTTATCCGGGGAATCTATTAACGTGAGAGTGACGAAATCACCATATGTCGCTCTTATCAACTGCTCTATCGCCTCATTCTTTGGAGTACTAACCGCTAAAACAGGTGCTTTTGGTAGATTTAACTGCGTTATTACCGCTTTTTTGAGCCTATCTCTCAGCTCTGTCACTTCGTCACCGAGTGCCCGTAGCAGTTCTATAGATAGGCGTATGTCATCGAACCGTCTCTGCAGCTCCTCACGGTCCTGTGATGGCGTTAGTGTGAGTATCATCTCTTTCCCGATGCGGGTTACTGCATAGCGAGCAATCATCCGCAGTAGGTCACGTCTCAATTCTCGTGCCTCTTTTGTACAGAACAAATCCCGTATCTTATACCCCGTTTTAGCTTCGTTATGCTTTATAACAGCCTTCTCCGCTTCCCGCTCGTTTAACCCTGAAATCGATGCCAGAGCGTTCAAATCCGGCAGTTCGAGCCATTCTTTCAGATAGCGTTCCAGGAACACCGGTGGCATGCGATTAGAAAAAGCGGTCATTGCTCCTTCTTATCGTATTTCAACACGATATTCCTGCTATATAAGTTCAGTTTCATATCATTCATCGGTACCTTTACCCGTTCCGAATGCTGGTTCAATAGCAGCCACTCAATAATTCCCGTCTTAGAATCGAATAGTACGTCTATCACCGTGCCTATGTAATCCCCCTTCTCGGATATCACCTTACGATCCAGCAAAGTCTTGCCGAACACACGCAGCGCCTTCTCTTCGGTCCGTGCTATCAAATCGAAGATGAATCGTTCCCGCCTCTTCAGTTCTTTCATGTCCAGATCGAGTAACTCACCAAGTGCTTTCAGATTCACCATATCATCCAGACTCAGTCCCAATCGATGCAAAATCGCGTATATCAGAGTCTGAGCAAATGCAAAAGGATAATCCCCATAGAACTGCCCATGCAATCTCATCGCCTCCTTATCCGTCCCATGTAGATAATCGTTCAATATACGCTTCACCTCCTTCTCTATCACACCCTTCGCCCCGACTTTATCCATCATGCCTCGCTTTATACCCCTATCCTCGCATATCTGGATTGCATAAGGCGCATAATGCTTCAAAGACTCCTCATCAACCTTTTCTATTATAAAATTCCAGGGATATAGCCTGGATGACATATATGCAATAACCTTCTCCTCATTCGCTCCGGCTCGCTCTTTCCTCATTCTCTCCCCTCCTCTAAAATAAAAAGGAAGCTTTATAATATATTCATATCTGAAATTATCTATACCACATGCTGATCCCTTTGTGAGCATTCTGAAAAGCATTTAAGGGCAACTCAATCTCCTGTAGTGCGTATTCCAATTGCAGAATTCAGCATATACGATGAATCGGTCTATCACATCATGAGATAGATGAGCGAAGAAACATAACATTCTGCGGTGTTTAAGGCTATTTAGGCGAACAGAGCAGATCAAGATCCCTTCTTCGGCGATGGATGACAGTTTGTCCACGATCTGACGTAGTCTTCCCGCATTCCGCGGTCATAAACATTGCTGAGATAGAGCTCAAATTACGCTTAATGTTGGTCGTTGTAAGAACTCTTTTGGCAACCGAAAGTTTTTTT